>CALBRU010000124.1 GCA_937927695.1 uncultured Thiomonas sp.
TACGAGATAAGCTAGTGACTGGAGTTCAGACGTGTGCTCTTCCGATCTACCCCCACCCCGCGCAAAGTGCGCAAGCCCTTCAACTGGGGCCGCAAGATCGTGATCGGCATTCCGCAGGTCTGGCTGCTGGCCTTTCTGCTCGCGCCGTTCTTTATCCTGCTCAAGATCAGCGTTTCGGAAACTGACGCGCTGGGCATTGGCTTCAATCCGCTCGTCACCTATGTGAATGATGCGCTGCAGGTCAACATCCGCTTCACGCCTTACCTGGCGCTGGTGCGCGACAGCCTCTACATCATCACCTATCTGTCATCGCTGTGGTACGCGCTGATGACCACGGTACTGTGCCTGGTGATCGGCTATCCGTTTTCCTACTTCATCGCACGCGCCAAGCCCACGGTGCGGCCAGCCCTGCTGATGCTGGTCATGCTGCCGTTCTGGACCTCGTTTCTCATCCGCATCTACGCCTGGAAGAACCTGCTCGACGTCAACGGACTGGTCAACCAGTTCCTGATGTGGGTCGGCATCATCCACACCCCGCTGCGCATGATGTTCACCGAGTTTTCGTTCATGGTGGGCATGGTGTATGGCTACATCCCCTTCATGATCCTGCCGCTCTACGCCACGCTGGTGAAAATGGATCACCGGCTGGTGGAGGCGGCGGCGGATCTGGGCTCCACGCCGTTCAAAACCTTCTGGCTGGTCACCGTGCCGCTGTCCAAGTCGGGCATCCTTGCCGGCAGCCTGCTGGTGTTCATTCCGGCGGTGGGCGAATACGTCATTCCCGAACTGCTCGCGGGCCCGTCCACGCTCAATATCGGCCGGGTGATGTGGAATGAGTTCTTCCTCAACCTCGACTGGCAACGCGCCTCCGCGGTGGCCATTGTGATGATCGTGCTCATCCTGCTGCCCATTGCGGTGTTCAACAAGTACCAGACCAAGGCGCTGGAGAACGTGCGATGAAAAAGACCGCCGTGCTGCCCCTGACCTGGATGATCCTGGTCTACCTGTTCCTCTATCTGCCCATTGTGGTGCTGGTGGTGTATTCGTTCAACGATTCGCGCATGGTCACCATCTGGGGCGGCTGGACCTTCAAGTGGTACGGCGCGGTGGTGCATGACCATGAAGTCATCAGCGGCTTGATTCTGTCGCTCAAGGTGGCGCTGGCGACGGCCACCACTTCGGTGCTGCTGGGCACATTGGCGGCATTTGCCCTGGTGCGCTATCGCCACTTCGCGGGCAAGAGCCTGCTCAACTTCATGATCAATATCCCATTGGTCATGCCCACCGTGGTCATTGCGCTGGCGTTACTGCTGTTTTTTGTGAGTTTGCAGAAGGCCATGGGGTTTCCGCAAAAGGGGTTTTTCACCATCTACATCGGCCATACGGTCATGGCCATTTCCTATGCCGCCGTGGTGATCCAGTCGCGTCTCAAGGAAATGGATCGGTCGATCGAGGAAGCCGCGATGGATCTGGGCGCGCGTCCTTTCCAGGTGTTCATGCTGGTCACCCTGCCGTCCATTTCGCAGGCCCTGGTGTCGGCCTGGCTGCTGGCGTTCTCGCTGTCGCTCGATGAAGTGGTGATTTCCGCCTTTCTCTCCGGCCCGGGAAGCACCACCTTGCCGGTGGTCATCTTCTCGCGGGCACGGCTGGGCCTGAGCCCGACCATCAATGTGGTGGGCGCCATCACGGTCTATCTGGTCATCATTGCGGTGGCGGTGAGCAGCCTATTGATGGCGCGGCGTGAACGTCAGCGCGCCAAGCAGGCGGCGCAAGCCCTGCGGATGGACGCCGAGCCGCTGCAGGCAAAAGAATTCGGCGTCGAATTCATGACCGCCGAGGGGCGATGAGCCGTCGCCAGATCAACGGTTTTTTTGAAGCACCCTGTCAACGTCTAAAAATACCTGGAGACACACTGATGAACAAGTTCAAACTCACTGTGCTGGCGGCCAGCCTGGGGCTCGCCCCGCTGGCGCACGCCGACACCAACGCCGACATCCTGAACGAGCTGCAAGCGCTCAAGGCCAAGGTGCAGCAACTCGAAGCGCAGGTCAAGGCGCAGCAAACCCAGATCACCGACAACCAGAAAGCCACTGACGAAGCCACGACGGTCGCAAATCATGCCGACGTGCAGGTGTCGGGCATCAAGGAGGAAACCGAGTCGTCCGGCTTCAAGGGCCTGACTGTCAAGGGCATGATTGCTCCGGCTTATGTCTACAACCAGGACCAGCAGTCCAGTTCGTTCGTATTTCTCAACCGATCCAATGGCGATCCGAGTGCCTACTCGCTTTACAACTACGACAACTCGTATTTTGGCGGCGCTTATATCCAGTTCCAGAAAAAAACCGCTGGAGGCGTGGGCTGGAACCTGACCCTGGCGCCCGACCGTGGCGCTGGCGTCAACATGAATGGCAACTCCATCATTCACGAGGCTTCGGTGTCCATTCCGGTGAACAACGACACCAAAATCATCGCCGGCCAGATCCCTGACTGGGAAGGCTATGAATACACCTGGGACAACCAGACCAAGACCATCACCCACAACCTGCTGTTCGATTTTGCCGAGGTCACTGCCTATACCGGCGTCGGCATTGACCAGACCGTGGGCAACTGGGAATGGAAAAGCATGATCGCCAACGTCAATTCGCCGCGCTATTACTACGGCGGTGACGGTGGCCGGGCGCCAGCGCTGGTGTTCCGGGCGGACTACAGCATTCCGGGTTACGACAGCGCGGGTGTGGGCTTCTGGGGCTTGGTCGGCAAGCTGCCAAATTCGAATGTGGTGACCGACTCTACGGGTGCATCCGTGCTCGATCCGAACTCCAACACAATTCCACTGTTGGCTACCGGCACGTCCACGGCACAGATGTTCGAAGTGGACGGCTATCTGAATCAGGGCAACTGGGGCTATTACGGCCAGGCGAGCTTCGGCCAGCAAGCCCAGGCCGCTTACAACAACGGCAAGGCGCGCTGGTGGGGACTGTCGGGGTTGTTGACCTACAACTTCACCCCGCGTTTTCTCGGCTTGGTGCGCGCTGACTACCTGAACAACTCGCACAACGGTGGCGGTCTGGTCGGCGGCTACATGAACTCCAGCAGCGGCGGCGCTGGACAGACGTTCAACGGCGTCAACGGCTTCGGCCCAGGCTACGTCAACGACGGATCGGGCAACTGGGCCATCGTCGACCCGAACAAGGGCGCCAACCGCTACGCACTGACCGTGGGCTGGAATTACCTGCTGACCGAATCCACCACGTTGAAGATGGAGTACCGCTATGACCGCTCTAGCCTCGCCACCTTCTACAACGTGTCGGATGGCAGCTACAAAAAGGACAACAATCTTCTTGCCGCTTCGGTGGTCGTGAGCTTCTGATCTGTCCTTTCGCGGCGGGTGTCTTGCCCGCCGCCTCACCGTTTTTTCCTACTCCATCATGCGCCACCCCATCGCCTTCACAACGACCGGGGTGACGCCCGACGCCTTTGCCCCTGCGCCCGACCGGGTGCTGCGCGGCGACCCGCAGCAACTCGCCTGGAATCACTACACCGACGCCACCGGCCAGTTCTCCGCAGGCATCTGGCAGGGCGAGCCTGGCGCTTGGCGCGTGCATTACGACCCGCATGAAGAAGAGTTCTGCGTGCTGCTCGAAGGGCATATGACGCTCACCTCAGATGACGGCGCGGCGCAGGAATT
The DNA here is from genome assembly GCA_937927695.1 of uncultured Thiomonas sp. Taxonomy (GTDB): domain Bacteria; phylum Pseudomonadota; class Gammaproteobacteria; order Burkholderiales; family Burkholderiaceae_C; genus Thiomonas. The sequence goes on from CALBRU010000124.1 coordinate 3,689, forward strand.
TCGCGTCGGTGACGCGTTCGTCGTGCCCGGCGGCTTCACCGGCATCTGGGAAAACCACACTCGGGTGCGCAAACACTACGCCATCATGGCGCTCAAATAGAACAAACCTTACCCAAGGAGATTCGCATGACCGAGAACTTCAATCGCATCTGGCACCAGCGCGCCGACGATCTGCTCAAGCGCGGTATCGACGGCCGCATGGTCATCGACGGCAGGCGCTGGGCCGCGACCGATGGCAGCCTGTTCGACTGCATCTCGCCGGTTGACGGCAAGGTGATCGCCCGCGTCGCCCGCGGCAAGGCGGCGGACATCGACCGCGCCGTGGCCAGCGCCCGCGCGGCGTTCAACGATCGCCGGTGGGCTGGCCAGCCGCCCGCTGCGCGCAAGAAAGTCATGGTGGCCTTCGCCGAGCAACTGCGCGCTGCGCGCGACGAACTCGCGCTGCTCGAAACTCTCGACATGGGCAAGCCCATCAAGAACAGTCTGTCCACCGACGTGCCGTCCGCCGCGCGCTGCCTGCAGTGGTTCGGCGAAGCGGTGGACAAGATCTATGACGAAATCGCGCCCACTGGTGACAACGCGTTGGCCCTCATCACGCGCCAGGCCATCGGCGTGGTCGGCGCCATCGTGCCGTGGAACTACCCCATGCTCATGGCCTCGTGGAAGCTCGGCCCCGCGCTGGCCGCGGGCAACAGTGTGGTGCTCAAGCCTTCCGAAAAATCGCCGCTCACCGCGCTGCGTCTGGCCGAACTGGCGCTGGAGGCCGGGCTGCCCGAGGGCGTGTTCAACGTGGTGCCGGGTTTCGGCCATGAGGCCGGCGAGGCGCTGGCCTTGCACATGGATGTGGACGCCATCGGCTTTACCGGCTCCACCCGCACCGGACGGCGCATGCTCGACTATGCCAGCCGCAGCAACCTGAAGCGCGTGTACAACGAACTCGGCGGCAAGTCGGCCAACATCGTCTTCGCCGACTTCGACGATCTCGACCGCGCCGCCGCCACGGCCATTGGCAGCATGTTCTACAACCAGGGCGAGAGCTGCAACGCGCCATCACGTCTGCTGGTGCAGGACAGCATTGCCGATGCCTTCGTCGAGAAGCTCGCCGCGCTCACCCCGCAATACCACCCGGCCGACCCGCTGGATGCCAGCACCGTGCTCGGCGCGCTGGTCGATGAAACCCAGACGCAGACCGTGCTCGGCTATATCCAGTCGGGCGTGGACGAGGGCGCGCGCTGCGTGGTCGGCGGCTGCCGCGCACTGCAGGAGACCGGCGGGCAGTATGTCGCGCCCACGGTGTTCGACGGCGTGAAAAACAGCATGAAAATCGCGCAGGAAGAAATCTTCGGCCCGGTGCTGTCGGTCATTCGCTTCAAGACCGAAGCTGAAGCCGTGGCGATTGCCAACGACAGCGCCTACGGCCTGCACGCCGGGGTGTGGTCACGCCATATCGACCGCGCGGTGCGTGTGTCGCGCGCGTTGCAGGCGGGCACCGTGCATGTCAACCAGTACGACGAGGACGACATCACCGTGCCTTTTGGCGGCGTGAAGCAGTCGGGCAACGGCCGCGACAAGTCGCTGCACGCCTTCGACAAATACACCGAACTCAAGACCACCTGGATGCGCATCGACAGCGCGAACTGAACCCTCCCCACCCCGGCCTCCCCGCGAGCGGAGAGGGGCCTTTGCTCCTCCTCCACGCTGTGGGGGAGGCCGGGAGGGGGAATCTTTTGGAGACACACCATGAACCACTCACTGAATGAACAACTCCAGGCGCGCCGCGCCGCTGCCACGCCCCGCGGCGTGGGCGTGATGGCCAGCTTCTACGCCGACCGCGCCGAAGGCGCCGAGCTGTGGGACGTCGAAGGCCAGCGCTACATCGACTTCGCCGGCGGCATCGCGGTGATGAATGTCGGCCACCGTCATCCCAAGATCGTCGCCGCGCTGCAGGAGCAACTGCAGCACTTCACCCACACCTGCTATCAGGTCGTGCCGTATGAAAGCTATGTCAGCCTGGCCGAAAAGCTCAACGCCCTCACGCCCGGCAGCCACCCCAAAAAAACCGCGCTGTTCTCCACCGGCGCTGAAGCCGTGGAAAACGCCATCAAGATTGCCCGCGCTTACACCAAGCGTCCTGGGGTGATTGCCTTTGGCGGCGCCTTCCATGGCCGCAGCCTGTTTGCCGTGTCGCTCACCGGCAAGGTGCAGCCCTACAAGGCTGGCTTCGGGCCGTTTCCACCGGAGATCTATCACGCGCCGTTTCCCTGCCATTGCGCCAGCCTCGACGAGACGAAAAAGGCCGTGGAACTGCTGTTCAAGGCCGACATCGAGCCCTCGCGCGTAGCCGCCATCATTTTCGAACCCATCCAGGGGGAGGGTGGCTTCAACGTCATTCAGGCCGAGGCGGTGAAGTGGCTGCGCGCGTTGTGCGACCAGCACGGCATCGTGCTCATCGCCGACGAGGTGCAGAGCGGCTTCGGCCGCACCGGCAAGCTGTTCGCGATGGAGCACTTTTTCGAGCAGACCGGCGTGCTGCCCGACCTCATGACCATCGCCAAATCGCTGGCCTCGGGCATGCCGCTGTCGGCGGTGACGGGCCGCGCCGAGATCATGGACGCCCCGGCCCCTGGCGGGCTTGGCGGCACTTACGCGGGCAACCCCATGGCGGTGGCCGCCGCACATGCCGTGATCGACGTGATGCACGACGAGCAACTCCCGGCGCGCGGCCAAAAGTTGGGCGACCAACTCAAGGCCCGGCTTGAAGGCCTGCGCGCGCAAGTGCCGCAGATCAGCGATGTGCGCGGCCTGGGCGCCATGGTTGCGGTGCAGTTCAACGACCCCGCCTCTGGCAACCCGGACGCGGCTTATACCAAGGCCGTGCAGGCCGAGGCGCTCAAGCGCGGCCTCATCCTGCTGACCTGTGGCGTGGACTACAACGTGGTGCGCTTCCTGTTCCCGCTGACGATTTCAGGCGCAGTGTTCGCCGAGGCGCTCGACATCCTCGAAGCATCGCTGCTGGCGGCCAAGGGTTAAGGCCAGGGCCGCAACGCGGCGATGGACAAACCGAGCTGCCCGCTTCCATCGCCGATGCCCTGGCCGCGCAGGGCGCGCAAGATCTGTCTGCACTGGGCCAGATTGCAGTGGAGTAGATCGCCGCGCTGCAACAACTCGAGTGACGCAGCGATATGGCGCAGATTTCCCCTTGGGAATATGCGCCATATGCCGAGCGATTTTGATCTGAACTCCAGCAGGGCCAGACCCGACTGACTTCTTCAGGTACCGCCCTGAGCCAGATTGTGCGAACGCTGGGCACATGATCACCGTTGCGCATCAGCGTTTTTGCGAACGCCAGAATCGACAAACGCCGGCCAGACCCCGGCCCGGCGGAAAGCGCCACCATCACAACGTGAGCGATCCGCCATCTGCGTTTTTTGCGGGTCTGTACGCAAACGTACAGACCCGCAAAGACTTTTGGCCTACGTTGCAACAACAGTTCCAAGGCCGCGCCCTGCGCCCTTTGGAACGGCTGTTCTGCTGAGGGTCCAGATCCTCGAAACATCGTCAAACAAGCGCCCGCAATTCAGCTGATCTCTGGCCGTGCAAGGGCTCGGCTCGACGGCTTCTGCGCCACTTGGCAGCCACTTTTTCAAGTTGTCAGCGCCGCCATGTCCAACATTCCCATCCTGTCTCCACTATTCCTCATCCTGGCCGTTCTGGTGCTGTTTCTGGCCTCGTCCCTCAAGATCATTTACGAATATCAGCGGGCCGTGGTGTTCCAGCTCGGTCGCTTCCAGCGGGTCAAAGGGCCCGGGCTGATTCTCGTGATCCCCGTGCTGCAGCGCATGGCCCGAATGGATTTGCGCACCGTGGTGCACGAGGTGCCATCGCAGGACGTGATCTCGCGGGACAACGTGTCCGTCAAGGTGGATGCGGTGCTGTATTTCCGCATCGTCGATCCAGAAAAGGCCTTTATCCAGGTGGAAGACTTTTTCTCCGCAACCAGCAAGCTGGCGCAAACCACCTTGCGTGCGGTGTTGGGCAAGCACGACCTGGATGAAATGCTGTCCGAGCGCAGCAAGATCAATGCAGATATTCAGGCCATTCTGGACGCCCAGACCGAGGCTTGGGGCATCAAGGTCAGCGTGGTGGAGATCCGAAATATCGAACTGACCGAAGACATGGTGCGCGCCATCGCAAAGCAGGCGGAGGCTGAACGTGACCGTCGCGCCAAGGTGATTCATGCCGACGCTGAATTCCAGGCCGCGCAGACGCTGGTGAATGCGGCGGCCATTCTGGCTTCGGCGCCCGGTGGCATGCAGCTGCGCTATTTGCAAACTCTGTCGGAAATTGGCACCGAGAAAAATTCCACGGTCATCTTCCCGATGCCGATCGATTTGATCAAACCGATTCTGCAGATCATTGAAAAAGTCGCGGATCAGCACTGATCCGCCAGCCCGCCTTGCGCGCTGTGTCCCGGTAGGCGCAATACCTTCCTTGTTCATCCAACCGAAAGCCCGCCATGCCCAGCAAATCTCCCGCCCGCCCCATTGATGCAAACAGCCAGCCCGCGATTCCGCAGATGAAAGCCACAGGCCAAAAGCGTAGCTTGGTGCGCGGCAAGTCCACCCGCAAGAAGAATCCGGGCAAACGCTCCCACCATGGAGGCTGACGCGATGCGTGTAGCGCAGCGCATGTCGTTGAAGGCTGAGAGAACCGGAGTGCAGGCGCGGCCGCTGCAAGCCGGTTGCGGGGGCGGCCTGAATTTTCGTGGCGCGAGGTCACTTCACCGGTGCCTCTCATCTTGAAATTCTGGCCTCTTCACGCAAAACCTCATGGGCCGCAACTGGGTATTCGACTCCTGCGCCCGGCCATCTTTCGCCCTGCACAGGTCGACGAACCCGTGCTGCGCTCGGATTTGCTCAGCGCCGATCAGATGGAGCAGCATGGCGTGGTGCTGGCCACACGGCATCACGCCTCCATGCGGCCGCAGAACAATGCCTTGCTCACCCGGCTTGCCGACAACGCGGACACGCTGGCGCATGCCAGCACGGTGCTGACGCAGGCGGTGTACAAGGGGCATCGCATCACACCGGCGGCGGAATGGCTGCTCGATAACGATTACCTGATCGAGGAGCAGATTCGCACAGCGCAGCGCGACCTGCCCAAGGGCTACAGCCGTGAGCTGCCGTGGCTGATCAACGGCCCTTCGGCCAACCTGCCGCGGGTCTATGACATTGCGCTGGAAACCATCGTCCATGCCGACGGCCGCCTGGACGGCGAAAGCCTGCGCCGCTTCGTCGCCGCCTACCAGACGGTGACGCCGCTCAAGCTGGGCGAACTGTGGGCCATTCCGATCATGCTGCGACTGGGGCTGATCGAGAATCTGCGCCGGGTTGCGGTGCGGGTGATGGTCGAATGGGGCGACCGCAACGTGGCCGGGCAGTGGGCCGACCGCATGGCCGAAGTCGCCGAGAGCGACCCCAAGAGCGTGGTGCTTGCTGTGGCCGACATGGCGCGCTCGGGCCCGCCCATGGCCTGCTCCTTTGTGGCCGAACTCACGCGGCGGCTGCAAGGCCAGGGGCCCGCACTGGCGCTGGCGTTGACCTGGGTGGAGCAAGCGCTGTCGGAATCCGGGCACAACATCGAGCGGCTGGTGCAGATCGAAGCCCAACAGCAGGCCGCCGATCAGGTGACCATCGGCAACAGCATCGGCAGTCTGCGCACGCTGTCCAGCATGGACTGGCGTTCCTTCGTCGAGTCCATGAGTCATGTGGAGCAAATCCTGCGTCAAGACCCGGCAGGCATCTATGCCGCGATGGACTTCACTACCCGCGACCACTACCGCCATGTGGTGGAACGTCTGGCCAAGCGCAGCACCCGCAGCGAAGGCGAAGTGGCCCGCGCTGCGGTTGATCTGGCCAGTCACCCCGCGCCAGGCGCGACCGAGCAGCCGTCGCAGAGCCACGTCGGTTACTTTCTCATCGACCGCGGACTGGCCACGCTCGAACAGCGTGTGGCCGCGCGCGATTCGACCCGCGACGCGCTGCGGCGGCTCGCCCTGCGCGCGCCCCTCACCCTGTACCTGGGCTCGGTTCTGCTGCTGCTGGCCTTGCTGGCACAGCCGCTGCTGCGCACCGTGCAGCGCAATGGCCTGCAGGGCTGGGAATTCCTGGCTATCGCCGTTGCGGTGGGGTTGATCAGCAGTCAGCTGGCCATCAGCCTGGTGAACTGGCTGCTGTCCATCGTGGTGTTGCCGCGCATCCTGCCGCGGCTCGATTTTTCCAAGGGCCTCCCGCCCGAGTTGCGCACCCTGGTGGTGATTCCGGCGATGCTCAGCAGTGCACAGGACGTGGACGCCCTGGCCGATGCGCTCGAAGTGCGCTTCCTGGCCAATCGCGATCCGCATCTGCACTTCGCCCTTCTCACCGATTTTGTCGATGCCCAGAGTGAAGTGCTGGAGACCGACGCGGCTCTGCTGCAACAGGCCACCGAGCGCATCGACGCGCTCAACGCCACACACCCCGACGCACAGGCCGACCGTTTCTTTCTGCTGCACCGGCCGCGCCGCTGGAATGCGACCGACAAGGTGTGGATGGGCTACGAGCGCAAGCGCGGCAAGCTGGCCGAGCTCAACGGCCTGCTGCGCGGCGCAGGCGGCACGCGGTTTATGCAGATCGTGGGCCGCATCGAGGTGTTGGCCGAGGTCAAGTACGTCATCACACTGGATACCGATACGCAGTTGCCGCGCGACGCCGCGCGCCAGTTCATCGGCGCCATGGCGCACCCGCTCAATCGGCCGGTGATCGACGCCGCCACGCAGCGCGTCATCGCCGGACACGCCATCCTGCAACCGCGCGTGGGCATCAGCCTGCCCAGCGCGGCGCGCTCGATGTACGCGCGGTTGTTCGGCAGCGACGCCGGTATCGACCCCTACACCAGCGCGGTGTCAGACCTTTACCAGGACCTGTTCGGCGAAGGCTCATTCATCGGCAAGGGCATTTACGACGTCGATGCCTTCGAGCAAGTTCTGGCGAATCGCTTTGCCGAGAACAGCATCCTCAGCCACGATCTGGTGGAGGGTTGCTTCGCGCGCTCGGGCCTGATCAGCGACGTGCAGTTGTACGAAGACTATCCGTCGCGCTACACCAGCGACGTGAGCCGCCGCCATCGCTGGATTCGCGGCGACTGGCAGTTGCTGCCGTGGGTTCTGCCTTGGGTGCGTACGCCACAGCGCCAGCGCACGCGCAATCCTCTGTCGGCTTTGTCGCGCTGGAAGATCCTCGATAACCTGCGACGCAGTCTGGTGTCCGCCGCGCTGCTGGCGCTGCTGCTGCTCGGCTGGTTTGTCATCACCCAGACCGCGGCGTGGACCTTGGCTGTGCTGGCCGTGGTGGTCGTGCCGCCGCTGCTGGCGCTGCAACTCGATCTGTTCATCAAGCCGCGTGACGTGCTGCTCGGTCAGCACCTGCGCCTGGCGCTACGCAGCATGGGCCAGCATGCCACGCATGTCCTGCTCACCCTGGCTTGGCTGCCGTATGAGGCGCTCTACAGCCTCGACGCCATTGTGCGCACGCTGTGGCGCATGACCGTCACGCGGCGCCTGTTGCTGCAGTGGAACCCGTCGCAGGCGGTGGAGCGCAGCGTCAGCACTACGCTGGCCGCCACGCTCAAGTCGATGGCGATCGGGCCGCTGCTGGCGCTGCTGGTCGCGGGCGCGCTAATTCTGTTGCGGCCCGGCGCGCTGCTGGTGGCCGCGCCCCTGCTGCTGCTGTGGCTGACCTCGCCCGCCATGGCCTGGCGCATCAGCCAGCCGCCGGTCATGCAGACCTTCATGCCCACGCCCGAAGCCCAGCGGTTTCTGCGGCGGCTTGCCCGCAAGACCTGGGCGTTTTTCGAAGCCCATGTCGGCACGCTGGACCACGGTCTGCCGCCCGACAATTTTCAGGAACAACCGTCCCCGGTGGTTGCGCATCGCACCTCGCCGACCAATATGGGGCTGGCGCTGCTGGCAAATCTGGCGGCCTACGACCTGGGTTACATCGCCATCGGCCGGCTGTTGCGGCGCACCGATCAAACCTTGCAGACTATGCAGGGCCTGCAACGCTACCGCGGGCATTTCTACAACTGGTACGACACCCTCACCCTGCAGCCGCTGGCGCCGCGCTATATCTCGGCGGTGGACAGCGGCAATCTCGCCGGGCATCTGTTGACCCTGCGCCCTGGCCTGCTGGCGCTGGCGGACGATCCGTTGTTTGACCCGCGCTTGCTGCACGGCCTGGACGACACCCTCGTTTTGCTGCACGCCGCCTTGCAGGACCGCGACCACAGCGGCGCGGCGCTGGCGCCGTTCCGCCAAGCGCTCGATGCTGCGCTGGCCAGTCCCCCGCGCACGCTGGCTGCTGCCGTGGCCTGCCTGCAAGGCTTGCTGGCCGCAGCGGATGCGCTGGCGCTCGACACCGATCCGGCCACACCCGATGCATTAGAAGCCGCCGACGCCACCACCCTCAGCGATGTCGCCTTCTGGCTGCAGGCGCTGCGCGCGCAATGCCGCGATGCCAGCGCCACGTTGCAGCCCTTTTCGGCCTGGGCGCCATCGCCGCAAAATGGCGTAGCGCAGGTCATGCCCTCCCTGCGCCTGTTGGCGCAAACCCACAGCGCCCCACCGCAGGGTTTCCCGCTGCTCGCTGTGCAGCAACACGCCGCGGGCCTTCTGCAGACCATCGAACAACTGGCGCAGCAGGCGGGCGATATGGCGCTGATGGACTACAGCTTTCTCTACGACGCCCAGCGTGACTTGCTGTCGATAGGCTACAACGTCGATGAGCGCCGGCTCGACGCCGGGTTTTACGACCTGCTGGCCTCGGAGGCGCGGCTCACCAACTTCGTCGCCATCGCGCAGGAACAACTGCCGCAGGACAGCTGGTTTGCGCTGGGACGCTTGCTCACCAGCAGCGGCGGCGAGCCGGTGCTGTTGTCGTGGTCTGGCTCGATGTTCGAATATCTGATGCCGCTGCTGGTGATGCCCAATGTCCCCGGCACCTTGCTCGATCAGACCTGCCGCGCGGCAGTGGCGCGGCAAATCGAATACGGCCAGCAACTTGGCCTGCCTTGGGGCGTGTCCGAGTCGGGCTACAACACACAGGACACGCAGTTCAACTACCAGTACCGCGCCTTTGGCGTGCCGGGGCTGGGCCTCAAACGCGGTCTGAGCGAAGAGCGGGTGGTGGCGCCTTATGCCTCGGCGCTGGCGTTGATGATCGACCCGGCTGCCGCCTGCGCCAATCTGCAGCGCCTGGCAGACGCCGGGGTGGAAGGCCGCTACGGCCTGTACGAGGCGGTGGACTACACCCCGGCGCGCCTGCCGCGCGGCCAGGAAGCTGTCGTGGTGCGCTCGTTCATGGCGCATCACCAGGGCATGAGCCTGCTCGCGCTCGACCATCTACTGCAGCAGCGCCCGATGCAGCGCCGCTTCGAGTCCGACCCCAGCCTGCGCGCCACCTTGCTGCTGCTGCAGGAGCGCGTGCCGAAAACCGCGGCCGAATATCGCCATGCCACCGCCGCTGCCACGCCGCAGGCACTCACGCGCGCGGCGGAAACCAGCCTGCGCGTCTTCACCGACCCAGACCGTGCACGGCCCGCCGTGCAGCTGCTCTCAAATGGTCGTTATCACGTCATGGTCAGCAGCGCGGGCGGCGGCTACAGCCGCCATCGTGATATGGCAGTGACGCGCTGGCGCGAAGACATCAGCCGCGACGACGCCGGCACATTTTGCTATTTGCGCGATGTCGGCAGCGCCGCTTATTGGTCGAGCGCGCATCACCCGGCACGCAGCACGCTCAAGTCCTACGAGGCGATTTTTTCCGACGCCCGCGCCGAGTTCCGCACACGCACACCAGACTTCGACACCCACACCGAGATCGCGGTGTCGCCGGAAGACGATGTCGAACTGCGCCGCCTGCGCGTGACCAACCGCAGCCGCAGCCGCCGCACGATCGAGATCACCACCTATGCCGAAGTGGTGCTGGCGCCCGCCCTGGCCGACGCCATGCACCCGGCCTTCAGCAAGCTGTTTGTGCAGACCGAACTGGTGCGCCCGCTGCAGGCCATCGTCTGCACCCGGCGTGCACGCTCAAGTGCCGAAGCGGTGCCGTGGATGTGCCATCTGCTGGCCGTGCACGACGCGCACATTGACGAAATTTCTTACGAAACCGATCGCGCCCGCTTCATTGGCCGTGGCCGCAGCACCTCAGATCCGCAGGCCATGGACAGCGTCAGCCAGCGCCCCCGCAACCTGTCCAACAGCGCAGGCTCGGTGCTCGACCCCATCGTCGCCATTCGCTGCCGCATCACCCTCGATCCCGAGCAATCGGCGCTGGTGGACATGGTGACCGGCGTGGGCGACAGCCGCGACGCCTGCCTGCAACTCATCGAAAAATTCCGCGACCGGCATCTGGCCGACCGCGTGTTCGACCTCGCCTGGACGCATAGCCAGGTCATGCTGCGCCAGCTCAACAGCAGCCAGGTCGATGCGCAGCTATACGAAGACATGGCATCCTGCCTGCTCTATGCTCATGCATCACTGCGCGCCGACGCCGCCACCCTGCGCGCCAACCGGCGCGGTCAGTCAGGCTTGTGGGGGCAGGCCATTTCTGGCGACCTGCCCATCGTGCTGCTGCACATCGCCGACCCGGCGAACATCGAACTGGTGCGGCAACTGGTGCAGGCGCACGCCTACTGGCGCCTCAAAGGCTTGGCGGTTGATTTGGTGATCTGGAACGAGGACAACGCCGGTTACCGCCAGCAATTGCAGGACCAGATCATGGGGCTGATTTCATCAGGCGTGGAAGCCAGTCTGATCGACCGCCCCGGCGGCATTTTCGTGCGCCCGGCGCAGCAGATTTCCAACGAAGACCGCATCCTGGTGCAGTCCGCCGCGCGCGTGATCTTGAGCGACAGCCGCGGATCGCTGGCCGAGCAGGTCGGGCGCCGACGCCTGCACAAGCTGCCGGAGGCCTTCATCCCCTCGCGCCCGCGACTGGCTGAATCGACGCGTGCGGACAACCCGCTTGCAGTGGCCGAAGCGGTTGCCCAACCCTTGCTGCTGGGCAACCGCTTCGGTGGTTTCAGCGCCGACGGCCGTGAATATGTGATCGATCTGGCGGCGGGACAGAACACCCCCGCGCCCTGGGCCAACGTGCTGGCCAATGCGCAGTTCGGCACGGTGATCTCGGAGAGCGGTGGCGCCTACACCTGGGGCGAGAACGCGCACGAATTCCGCCTCACGCCCTGGCACAACGACCCGGTGACCGACGCCAGCGGCGAAACCCTATATGTGCGAGACGAAGAAAGCGGCCACGCCTGGTCGCCCACGCCGCTGCCCCGGCGCGGCGAAGGCGCCTACCGCACCCGCCACGGCTTCGGCTACAGCGTGTTCGAGCACAGCGAAGACGGCATCCGCACCGAGTTGTGGGTGTATGTGGCGCTGGACGCGGCCGTGAAATTCTCGGTGTTGAAGGTACGCAATGTCTCCGGGCGCGCGCGCCGCCTGTCGGCCACCGGCTATGTCGAATGGGTGCTTGGCGACTTGCGCGAGAAGACCGCCATGCATGTGGTCACCGAGTCCGACCCGGTGACCGGCGCCCTGTTCGCGCGCAATGCCTACAACACCGAATTCCCTGGCCGCGTGGCGTTTTTCGATGTCGACAACCCGGCGCGCAGCGTGACCGGCGACCGCAGCGAATTCCTTGGCCGCAACGGCAGTTTGCGCGACCCGGCGGCCATGCGCCACGCACGCTTGTCGGGCCAGGTGGGCGCGGCGCTGGACCCGTGCGCGGCCATCCAGATTCCCTTCGATCTGGGGGCTGGCGACACGCGTGAAATCATTTTCCGCCTGGGCGTCGCCAATAGCCCCAAGGCCGCCAGCGCGCTGGTGCAGCGCTGTCGCGGCCTGGGCACCGCGGCCACCACGCTCGACGCCGTGCGCGAGCACTGGCGCAGCACGCTGGGCGTGGTGCAGGTGCGCACGCCCGACCCGGCGTTGGACGTGCTGGTCAACGGCTGGCTGCTGTACCAGGTGATCGTCTGCCGCTTCCTCGCGCGCAGCGGCTACTACCAGTCGGGCGGCGCCATCGGCTTCCGCGACCAGTTGCAGGACGCCATGGCGATGATCCATGCACGGCCCGATGCCGTGCGCCAGCATCTGCTGCTATGCGCGGCGCATCAGTTCAGCCAAGGCGACGTGCAGCACTGGTGGCATCCGCCGCTGGACCGCGGTGTGCGCACGCGCTGCTCCGACGATTACCTGTGGCTGCCGCTGTGCGTCAGCCGCTATGTGCAGATCACCGGCGATCAAGCCGTGCTCGACGAGACTGCGTCCTACCTCGAAGGCCGCGCCGTCAACGCCGATGAAGAGGCCTATTACGACCGCGCCACACGCTCGGAGTTGCGGGAGTCGCTCTACCAGCATTGCGTGCGCGCCATCGAGCACAGCATGCCGCGCGGTGTGCATGGCCTGCCGTTGATGGGCACGGGCGACTGGAACGACGGCATGAACCGCGTGGGCGACCACGGCCGTGGCGAAAGCGTCTGGCTCGGCTTTTTCTTGCACGACGTGCTGCTGCGTTTCGTGCCACTGGCGCAGTCGCGCGGCGACGCCGACTTTGCCGCGCGTTGCGTTGACACCGCGGCGGCGCTGCGCGCTAGCCTCGACCAGCATGGCTGGGATGGGGCCTGGTATCGCCGTGCCTACTTCGATGACGGCACGCCGCTGGGCACGGCGGGCGGCGCGGAATGCCAGATCGACGCCATTGCACAAAGCTGGGCCGTGCTGTCCGGCGCCGCCGATGCAGACCGCCAGCGGCAGGCGATGGACGCACTCGATCAGCGTCTGGTGCGCCGTGACGCCGGGCTGGTGCAATTGCTCGACCCGCCGTTCGACCAGACCCTGCTCGACCCCGGCTACATCAAGGGCTACGTACCCGGCGTGCGCGAGAACGGCGGCCAGTACACGCACGCCGCGGTCTGGGCGGCGATGGCCTTCGCCGAACTCGGCGACGCCACCCGTGCCTGGGAGTTGCTGGACATGATCAATCCCGTTCACCACGCGCGCAGCGCTGCCGACATCGAGCGCTACAAGGTCGAGCCCTATGTCATGACCGCTGACGTCTACGCCGCCCCGCAGCATGTCGGGCGCGGCGGATGGAGCTGGTACACCGGCTCGGCCGGCTGGATGTACCGCTTGATCGTGGAGTCGCTGCTCGGCCTGCGCCGCGAGGGCGGACACTTGCATTTCGCCCCGGTGCTTCCGGCTGACTGGCCTGGGTTTGAGCTGGATTACCGCTACGGCAGCACGCTGTATTGCATCCGTGTCGGGCGGACACTGTCGTCCACGAACTTCGCAGAGGCGACAGCCCAGATCCTGCTCGATGGCGTTGTGCAGTCTGCGGCGAGTATCGCCTTGCTGGACGATGGCGGCAGCCATCAGGTCGAGCTACGGCTGTCACAAGGCCATTGAGCATCCTGGGCGCGCTGCTTCGCGCGGGCTGTTCAATGCAGCTGCAGGCCGCCAGTGCCAAAGAGCCCGATGAGTCCGATGAGAATCAGGTAGACCGCCACGATGTAGTTCAGCAGGCGGGGCATGGCGAGGATCAGGACACCGGCAACCAGGGAAACCAGCGGGCCAATACTGAGATGGAGATTCATGTGCGTCCTTGTGGCCGCGTCGGAGTGCGCAGGCATGACCGTGAAGTTAACCTGCCAGGCTTGTGCCGTCTGTGCGCTAACGAACGTCAGCGCTTTGAATGGCTTCGCCCGAGCGACGCACATTCACCCATTGCAGCGTGCGCTGGCGTACAGACGTCCGCGCAACGCAGGCCTAAAGTCTGTAGCTTCCATGCCTCCTGAAGCTGAATCATTCCGCGATGCAAGCCGCAGGAAGCTGCCTGAGCCAAGAGCCCACTGACATGACCAGATCTCGCACTGCAGCGACCCGCGCATTTCTTCAAAAATGCGCGGTCCTTTTTTCCGGAGCGCCGTGGATGCTCAGCGGAGCCCAGGCCCAGATGCCAACCCCGCCGGCTCCTGTGCATGTCGGCAGTCATCTGTGCGGCGGAGTGGGCGATAGCAGTTTGACGCAATTGCAATCAAGAGCTACCGACTACAACCTGGGTTTCTGGATGGTCGGTGGGCCGGGTGGAGCCTATCTGGCGGATGTGCCAATCGAGATCCGGTCCGGCAGCCGGACGGTGGCCAGCTTTACCGCGGATGGCCCCCTGTGCTACGTCAAACTGCCCGGGGGGCGTTACACAGTGACCGGAACGCATAACGGCCAGACCCGCAGTGTCCAGGTGCACAGCGGAAGCATGAACAACTATTTGCGCTGGTAGGTTTTGCGCCAGCCATCAACCGCAACACGCCGCGTCGCCCGCCATGCCATCAAAAACTCTCCTCTGCCTCAAACACAAAAATCAGGACCCCCCCCTCTAAGGCGAGCACACGTACCGCCCTGCGCTTGCTTGGTGTAGCCAGAATTGATTGCCGCGGCTGGCATCACCATTGAGGCGATTTCCAACAACGAAGGCCAGTTGATCAACCCCCGCC
>CALBRU010000125.1 GCA_937927695.1 uncultured Thiomonas sp.
ACGAGATAAGCTAGTGACTGGAGTTCAGACGTGTGCTCTTCCGATCTCCCAGCGATCTCGTAGGCGCCGCGCAGGACGTCCAGCGTGGCGGAGTCGTCGTGCAGCAGCACGTTTTGCTTGCGTGACCAAATGGGCTGGAAATGCACCTCGAAGCGCCGGTTGGCGATGGCTGCGCGCAGCTCTTCTTCCAGTTGCGAGCGGCGTTCGATGCGCGACTGCAACGCCACCGAGAACGACTCCACGCGATTGCGCCCCAGCATCTTGGACTCATGCATCGCCGCATCCGCGCGGCCCAGCAGTTCGGCCGTGGTGCGGCCGTGCTGCGGGAACACAGCTACACCGATGCTCGCGGTGGTCTGCAGGGTGCGCTCGGCATGGTGCATAGGCTCGCCGAGCGATTGCTGTACCAGCATGGCCATGCGCAGGGCCTGCGCGGCGTCATGCGCGTCGCGGGCGAGGATGAGGAATTCGTCGCCGCCAAAGCGCGCGGCGGTGTTGTTAGGCCGGGCGAGCTGCACCAGGCGCTGCGCGGTTTCCACCAGAACCTTGTCGCCGACGGCGTGGCCCAGTGCGTCGTTGATCAGCTTGAAACGGTCGAGGTCGATGAATAGCACCGCGAAGCTCTGCCCCGGCGGGGTAACGGCAATAGCGTCTTCCACATGCTTTTCGAACAGGGTGCGGTTGGCCAGGCCAGTGAGCGTATCGCGGTAGGCGGCGAGTTCGAGTTTTTCTTCGGCTTGGTGCGCCTTGGTCACGTCGCGCACAACGCCGCGGTAACCCTGAAACAGGCCGAGATGGTCGATCATCGGCGAGGCGTCGATACGCCACCACAGCAAGGCCTGATCCGGCCCCAGGCGGAATGGCACGATGAGATCGCGCACCTCTTTATGCTCTTCCATGAGAAAGCGCAACTGCGCCCATTCCGGCGAAAACTCCTGCCCCGGATAGAGTGCATTGAGGTTGTGCCCCACCAGGTTGAGCGTTGCCAGCGGAGACTCGCTTGCGCGGCGCGAGCTGCGGGTGATGTAGATCAAGACATCGTTGGGGTCGGACTCCCAGAACCACTCGCTCGACAGCTCGGCCAGCATGCGAAAGCGGCTCTCACTGCGTTGCAGCCGGGTCTGGGTTTGCCGCAGCTCGGTGATGTCCCAGGTCAGGCCGAAGATGCGCGTGGCGACGCCATCGGGCCCGCGCTCGCGCACCATGCCGTGGTTCATGGTGGTCACTATGCTGCCGTCCACGCGGATGAAGCGGGTCTCGACCGTCTGCACAAAACCATCGGGGGCACTGATGCGCGCAATCGCCTGTTCCAGCGCGGGCAGATCGGCTGGCGCCACATGGCCCATCCATTCTGGAATGGTGAAGGTCTTGGGCTCATGCCGGTGCGCCTCGTCGAGCCAGTTCTGCTCGGCGTGCAATTGCCCGGTCTGCAGATCGAGCTCCCAGACCGTCAGTCCCGGACTGGTGCGCAGCAGGTCGAGCGAGGTGTCGCTGGCATGCAGTCGGGTGGTGTCCTGCATGAAGCAGAAATAGCCGAGTATCGCGCCTTGTTCATCGGGCGGAAAAGGCACCAGCCGCACCCGCAGCCATCTTTTCGCCTGGCGTCCTGCGTGATGTCCCTGGCGTTCATATTGCGCAATCTCGCCGCGCAGCACTTGCGCAATGTGTTGCGTGATGGTGACCAGGGTTTCATGCGGAACCAAGGAATCCAGCGATTTTCCCAGCAGTTCCGCCGGGGTCTTGCCCAGCCAGTTCGCATACGCCGTGTTGCAATACAAAAGCCGGTTCTGCGCATCGAAACAGCCCGTCATCAGCGGCAAATGCTCCGCCCACTGAGCAATGTCATGGCACCAGGAGTCGGCAACTCGCGCTTGTGTTTCTTGCCCCATATGCCGGGATGTTCCTGCAGAAAAATGAAGAGGAACGGTCATTATTCAATACGAATTTCGATGACCGGGCTCATATCGCTGTTTGTCGCTGTTTGCGACTTTGTAAAGTCTAAGCGAAGCAGCGTAGCAGCGGGGAGTTGCGGAGGATTTGGCGAAAAGTGTCAATTTTTGAAACACCAGAAAAATTGGCTGGGTGAAAGTTGGACAATTTCATCCACATCGCCGCCAAGCAGCGGGGCTGGGCGATTCAGTTCATTCAAAAACACAATCGGAGGGGATATGAAAAACG
>CALBRU010000126.1 GCA_937927695.1 uncultured Thiomonas sp.
GCGGATTCAGCGCAAACACGTCTTCGTCGACGCCCTTGATCTCTCCGGAAGTCGGTAAAGGCTTGTTAGACGGGCTAGACTTGCCGCCTTCGCGCACCAGGCGGAAGTCAATCTTGCGGCCATCCAGATCGACCCGGCTGACCTGAACGAGCAGACGCCCGCCCAAGGCATAACGAATACCGGTACGTTCACCGCGCAACTCGCCGCGCGCTTCGTCGTAGCGAAAGTAATCGGCGCCGATCTCCGAAACATGCACCAGGCCTTCGACGAACAGCGCATCGAGCTGCACAAAAAGGCCAAAGCCGGTTACTGCGGTGATCGTGCCCGCGTACTCCTCGCCGAGCTTGTCGCGCATATACCAACACTTCAACCAGCTCTCGACATCGCGGCTGGCCTCGTCGGCCCGACGCTCGTTGGACGAGCAATGCACCCCGGCCGACTCCCAGATCGGCATGTCCTTAGCCTGCTCCTTGGATACCGGAGCGGCCGGAGCCACGCTTGCAAGCTGACGCTGCGGCGCGCGGCGCGCGTTCTGCTCGCCACGATTGAGTTCGATGCGTTCGCTGAACTTCGGGGTGTAATGCGTGCCGTGCAGAATGGCCTTGATACCGCGATGCGTGAGCAGATCGGGGTAGCGACGAATCGGGCTGGTGAAATGGGTATAAGCGGGGTAGGCAAGGCCGAAATGCCCGCTGTTGTGCGGCGTATAAATGGCCTGCTGCATGGAACGCAGCAGAAGCGTCTGAATCTGCAGGGCGTCCGGCCTCTCCTCAATGGACTGCGCCAGCGCCTGATAGTCGGCGGGTTCAGGCGCACCTTTGCTGCCCAGCGTGAGCCCGAGATTGCGCAGCAGGGTGCGCAGTGTTTCGAGCTTTTCGGGCGTGGGGCCTTCGTGAACGCGATAGAGCGCAAGCTGTTTGTTGCGCTCCAGGAAATCAGCGGCACACACATTGGCTGCCAGCATGCATTCCTCGATCAGTCGGTGCGCATCATTGCGATGTCGCGGCACGATGGCCTCGATCTTGCCCGCGGCATTCACCACAATCTGCGTTTCGGGAATATCGAGATCGAGCGCGCCCCGAACCTGCCGCGACTTCAGCAAGGCGTGAAACACGGCATGCAGATTGAGCAGGTGCGGCACCAGCGGCGCACGCTCACGCGCCAGCTTGCCTGCCGTGTTCGACAAGATGTCCGCAACCTCCGTATAGGTCAGTCTCGCCTGCGAACGCATCACCGCCGGATAAAACTGATAGGCCTTGAGCTCACCCTGCGCGGTGATTAGCACGTCGCACACCATACACAGACGATCCACCTGAGGGTTCAGCGAGCACAGGCCATTGCTCAGCTTTTCCGGCAGCATGGGGATTACGCGCCGGGGAAAATACACCGAGGTCGCACGCTCCAGCGCATCCGCATCGAGCTCTGTGCCCTCGCGCACGTAATGCGAGACATCGGCAATCGCCACCAGCAAACGCCATCCCTTGGCGCGTCCGACCTTCGCGGGCTCGCAATACACCGCATCGTCGAAATCCCGTGCGTCCTCGCCGTCGATGGTCACCAGCGCCACATCGCGCAAATCGATGCGTCCGGCCGAGTCGACATCGCAAACCGCGTCCGGCAAAGCCGCGCTTTCGCGCAACGCGCCGCTCGAAAACAAATGCGGTACGCCGTATTTTCGCACCGCAATTTCAATCTCCATGCCGGGGTCATCGAGTTCTCCCAGTACCTCCAGCACCCGCCCGACCGGCTGCACGTTTGGCAGCGGCGGCTGGGTGATTTCAGCGCTCACTACTTGACCAGCACGCGCCTTGCCAATGGCATCGGGCGATATCAGAATGTCCTGCACATAGCGCTTGTCCTCGGGCGCCAGCAACCACGTTCCGCCCTCTTGCAACAAACGCCCGATGATGGGGCGCGTGCTCCGTTCCAGAATGCCGATGATCTGCCCTTCCGTCCGCCCCCGCCGGTCGGGCTTGCCCACGCGTACGCGCACCCTGTCCAGATGCAGCACAGTGCGCATCTGCTGCGGCGGAAGATAAACATCGGGGCCGCCATCATCGGGCGTGACAAAACCATGACCATCGCGATGACCGCGCACGATACCTTCAACAATCACGGAAGATCCTTTTTTTTGCCTGCAGACCACTGCAGAGTCGCGGCTTTGGCGCCGCATGGAAATGAAGCCAAACATTGTTCTGACTAGTGCATTATCACCGCGGACCCCGATCAACCTCAAAGGCGCGGCCCAGTGTTTACAAGCACAAACTTTATGCTAAGATGCGCAGCTTCGTTGCCCAGATGGCGGAATTGGTAGACGCACTAGTTTCAGGTACTAGCGCTGCGAGGCGTGGAGGTTCGAGTCCTCTTCTGGGCACCAAAATTGCAGAAAGTACAGACGGGGGATTTCGGTTCCCCGTTTTGCTTTCCGTCAGGCAGAAATACACGAATGCCTGATCTCCCAGCCGGGATGGCGGAATCGGTAGACGCACTGGATTCAAAATCCAGCGCCCTTAAAAGCGTGCGGGTTCGAGTCCCGCTCCCGGCACCAATTAATCGTTTTCGGCAGTGCACAGAAGTGCAAAAGACCTAAAGTCATCAACGCTTTTAGGGCTTTTGTGCGATGACGGTACCGAGTTGGCAGCGCATTGGGTTTCAAAATAGACTGATCTCCTGCACTCAGCCAAGCCCATGCACAATCCTCCCATACGCCATTGCACCGCCTGCGGCTCGCCGGTGATCTACCGCGTGCCTGAAGGCGATTCCCGTCCGCGCGCGGTTTGCCCGGCCTGCGGGCACATCCAGTACGAAAATCCGCGCAACATCGTCGGCGTCATACCGGCCTGGGGGCAACAGGTCTTGTTGTGCAAGCGGGCGATCGAGCCGCGCTATGGTTTGTGGACCTTGCCCGCGGGTTTCATGGAAATTGGCGAAAGCACCGAAGTGGGCGCCCTTCGCGAGACCCGTGAAGAAGCTGGTGCCGAAGTGGCGCTGAATGGTCTTTACGCGGTCATCAATGTGCTGCCCGCGAATCAGGTCTATCTCTTTTACCGGGGGCAACTCACCCAGCCCCAATGGCAGGCGGGGGAAGAAAGCCTCGATGTCCAGCTTTTTCACGAAGCGGACATTCCTTGGGAGCAGATCGCCTTTCGCAGCGTGGCGCAAACATTGCAGCGCTACTTCGCAGACCTGCGCGCCGGGCACTTCCAGATTCACACCTTCGACATCGTCTAAAAGCTGGGTCTCGCTCAGGCGCAGCCGGCCATCGGCAATTCGCTGCCCGCATGGAACAGTTTCCAGAAGCCATAGGCGGCAAACAGCAAGAGCAACGTACCGGCAGCCAGGTGAAACCAGCGCTGATTGGTGCGCTGACTCACCCAGCGCAGCGTGTGACCGGCAAACAGCATATGCGGCAGAGTGCCCAGGCCGAAGGCCAGCATGGCCAGCGCGCCCTCCCAAACCGTGGCGCTGAGAAACGCCAGAGAAAGTGCGGAATACACCAGCCCACAAGGCAGCAAACCCCAGAGTAGCCCGGCACCCAGCCGTTTGGGAAAGGTGTTGAAGGGCAGCAGCCGCGATAGCAAGGGCTGGGTCAACCGGGTCAATCCGCGCCCAACCCAACTACCGCCGAGCCACTTCTGCTGCCAGGCCAGCCAGCGCGGTGAAAGCACCTGTTGCAGGATCATCCATAGGCCCACCGCAACGAGCACCAGGTTGCCAAGGGTAAAAAGGCTCAGTTGCACCGGCCGTGCGCTCGCGGCCCACACCCCAGCCCCGATCAAACCCGCGATTCCCCCCAAAATGGTGTAGGACAACACCCGTGCGCCCTGTAATTGCAGCTGATTTTGAAACAACTGACGCGCCGGAAGGAGCACATGCTCTGTGGATGCGCGTTCGGAGGCCACCACCAGTCCCCCGCACATGGCGGCGCAGTGCAACCCGCCTGTGAGGCCCATCAACAACAGGGTCAGTGGGATGGTTGTATTCATGGTGTTCTGCTGTATTCTGTAAACATCAACTGAAGCAAATATCGCGACATCCAAATCTATGAAATCGACCCCGACCCCCACCGCCACGCAGATGGAAAAACCCCATCCTTGCGATGTGTGCTTTCAAAGTAAGTTCTGCCTGCCGATTGCGCTGCAGCCGTCGGAAATGGGGCGTATCCGAGACGTGATTCAGGCAACCGTGCGGGTGCAAAAGGGCGAAGCGCTTTTCAGTACCGGCCAGGCCATGACAAAGGTGTATTCGGTGCATGCGGGATCTTTCAAATCGTATGTCACCAGCCCCGACGGACGCGAGCAGATTGTCGGTTTCCACATTCCCGGTGAGTTGATGGGCCTGGAGGGTCTGGGGCAGCACACCTATTTCACCGACACGGTCGCGCTTGAAGACAGCGAAGCCTGCGAAATCGATCTGCGTGCGCTGGAAACCACCACGCGCGACCTGCCCTCGCTGCAGCATCAACTGCATTGCATCGTCGGCGGCAAGTTGGTGCGGGCGCAGCAAGATCAGTTTTCTCTGGGCAGCATGCATGCAGATGAGCGGCTGGCGCGCTTTCTGCTCGACTTGTCCGAACGCTTCAAGGCCCGTGGCCTGTCGCCCGATGAATTCGTCTTGCGCATGAGCCGTGAAGAGATTGGCAGTTATCTCGGCTTGAAACTGGAGACGGTCAGCCGTCTGATGTCCAAGTTTCACTCTGCGGGGTTGATTCATGTGGCGCAGCGCCAGATCCGCATCACGGATCGCCACGCCCTCGCTGAATTGTTGATGCCGCAAACCTGATCACTCTGAGCGATAGCAAGTGAATTTAGGGGCTCCAAGAGGGCCCCTTTCTTTTGTTTAGACACCCGGCTCAAGCGCCAGCGTCATCCCCGGAATCCAGACACCCGCGAGGCGCCAGTCTGCCGTTTCCACATGCACGCGGTAACGCACAGCCTCAAGGGGTGGGGAGAAGGCGCTGTAAGTACCTGAGGCGCCGCGGTGCAAGTCGATCTGCACGTCTTTCTGCTTGGACAAAGGGTGACGCAACATCAAGTGCAGGGTGTCGGGAGCGATCTGCTGGTTGAGCTTGAGGTCAATGCGCCCGGCTGCGATTGAGATCTGTCCCGAAAGATGCAGGGCTTGGGCCTGTCGCTCGCGCTGAATGTCGCCGCCTACCGCGAGCCCCTTTTTGTAATAGTGGTCGGTCACCAGGCTGTCGGGGGTGCGGCTGGCGAGGTAGATGGTGTACACACTGGCCAAAACCGCAATCAGGGGAAGCGCGATCAAAAACCAGGGCCATGGCTCACGGTACCAGGGGCGGGAAGCGGCGGTTTGCATGGAAACTTCTCCTGCGGTTCGGGTGTTCAAGGGACGATGAAGGTGGTCTTGCTCGACGCAGAGATCGGCTTTTCGCCTTCCGAGGTGGCAATGATCTCGATTTTGTAAACGCCCTTCTTCGCATTGTCGACCGGAATGGTCACTTCCAGCGGCTCGAGAATATTGGTCGATGCGGGCAACTCGTAGGTATTTCGATCATGCACCGCCACGCCCTCCAGGCCCTTGACCTCGACGCGAATCTTTCGCGCCTTTTCCGTAGTGTTCATCAGCTGGATCTGATAGACGTTCTCGACCAGACCACCGGGAATTTCGCGCGACAGCACGCCGCGATCACGCATCACATTCATCTTCAAGGGATCGCGCGTGGCAAGCCCGCCGACAAACAGCCCCACCATGACGAGCAGCAACGCCGAGTAAATGAGAATGCGCGGTCGCAGCAGATGCGCCCACTGCTGGCGCTTGCTCCACTTGTTCTTCATGGCGTTTTCGCTGGAGTAGCGAATCAGCCCGCGCGGATAACCCACCTTGTCCATGACCTGATCGCAGGCATCGACACAGGCGCCGCAGCCGATGCACATGTATTGCAGGCCATCGCGGATATCGATGCCCGTCGGGCAGACTTGCACGCAGATGCTGCAGTCCACGCAATCGCCTTTGCCTTGCGCGCGCGGATCGACATGCTTGCCCCGTTTGCCGCGCGGCTCGCCCCGTTCGGCGTCGTAGGTGACGATGAGCGTGTCCTTGTCGATCATCACCGACTGAAAGCGGGCATAAGGGCACATGTATTTGCAGACCTGCTCGCGCATGAACCCGGCGTTCCCATAGGTGGCGAAGCCGTAGAACAAAATCCAGAACGTCTGCCAGGGGCCAAGACTTGCGCTGATGACCTGGCCGAACAAGGTCAGAATGGGCGTGAAGTAGCCCACGAAAGTGAAGCCCGTCCATAAGGCCACTGCAATCCACAGCCCGTGCTTGAGCGTTTTCTTGCTGATCTTGCGGGCATTCCAATCGGAGCCGTCAAGGCGGATGCGTGCCAGCCGGTCGCCCTCGACCTTGCGCTCGATCCACATGAAAATTTCGGTGTACACCGTTTGCGGGCAGGCATAGCCGCAAAACAGTCGCCCAGCGATGGCCGTGAACAAAAACAGACCGTAGGCCGAGATGATCAGCAGCAGGGCGAGGAAGATCACGTCCTGCGGCCACAGAATCATGCCGAAAAAGTAGAACTTCCGGGTGGACAGATCGAGCAGCACCGCCTGACGGCCATCCCACTGCAGCCACGGCAAGCCGTAGAACAGCGCCTGGGTGAACACCACCATGAGCACCCGCCAGTTGTTGAACCAGCCGGTAACCGAGCGGGAGTAGATTTTTTTGCGAACCTCGTACAGCCACTCTTCAGAGGCTGAAATATCGTCGTCGCTGGGTTCTGGCGCCTTGGCGTTCATCGCACGTTCCGGGCTGATAAATAAGGGACTGACTCAAGCGGCATCGGGGCGCATTTGATATTGCGCCCCGATGTGGGTCAGAGAATGAAAAAAATCGAGGACTGGACTTACTTCGCTGCTTCCGCACCGTGACTGATGCTGTAAACGTAGGCCGCCAGCAAGTGAATCTTTTCGGGCGAGAGAAAGTCTTTCTGCGCAGGCATCTGGCCGGCACGACCCTTCTCAATGGTGTGCGAAATAGTTTCGATGCTCGACCCGAACAGCCACTGACGCTTGGGATCGGCCAGATCGGGGGCGCCCAGGGCCTTGTTACCCGTGCCGTCGGCGCCGTGGCAAGCAGCGCAGGCGGTGGCGAACAAGGGCTTGCCCTGAGCCGCCAATTGAGCGTCGTGCTTCATACCGCTGAGGCTGCGCACATAATTGGCCACGGCGAGCACGCCGGGTTTGCCGCCAACCGCAGCCTCCATCGGCGGCATCATGCCCAGGCGTCCGTTGGTAATGGTTTCCACCAAAACCTCGGGGCTGTTGCCATACAGCCAGGCATTGGCGTTGTGGACGGTCAGGTTGGGGAAGCCCTTGGTGCCCCCGGCGTCTGACCCATGACACTGAGAGCAATAGGTCAGAAACATGCGCTGACCGGTGGCCATGGCCGTGGGGTTGGCGGCGAGTTCGGGAATCGGCGTTTTCATGTAGGCCGCATACAGCGGCTCGATGCGCGCATCGAACGCGGCCGATTCCTGCTGGTACATCTTGTCGCTGGAATACCCGAGGATGCCCTTGTAGAACGCCAGGCCGCCGTAGAGCGACAGATAGATCACTGCAAAAATGAGCGTCAGGATGAAAAGTCCCATCCACCAGCGCGGCAAGGGGTTGTTGAACTCCTGCAGATCGCCGTCCCAGACATGGCCGGTCGTGGCGATGGGATTACCCGCCTTGTCGCGAAACACGGTTTGCCGTGCCGTACCACGCAGAAAAAGGAATAGGGCAACGATGGAAACAATGGTGACGCCGCCAATCCAGAAGGCCCACCCGGGGGAATAGAACTGGTTCATGATTTGGTCTTGTCGGAGGTCTTGGACTCATCGCCCTTGTCGAAAGACTCGGGCGGGTGATTCTTGGAATCGAGGAAAGGGATCATTCCGTCCTTTTCATGCGTCTTTTTGAACCGGGGCGAAAACGCCCACCAGACGATGCCGGCGAAGACCACCATGGAGAGAATGAGAACGATCGAGCCGAAGGACATGGCGCTTCCTCAGTAGTTGATGTAGTTGGCCTTGGATTTGTAATTGCTCAGCGCCGTGCCCAAGCCCTGCAGGTAGGCGATCAGTGCGTCTTCCTTGGTCTTGCCTTCGAGCTCTTGCGGCGCCGCGGCGATCTCGGCCTCGGTGTAAGGCACGCCCAGAGTTTTCATGGCGCGCATCTTGGCCTGGATCAGATTGGCCTCGGCGGGCTGGTGCTGCAGCCAGGTGTAGGCAGGCATGATGCTCTCGGGTACCAGATCGCGCGGTTGACGCAGATGCAGGCGCTGCCACTCGTCGGAATACTTGCCGCCGACGCGGGCCAGATCGGGGCCGGTACGCTTGCTGCCCCATTGAAAGGGATGGTCGTAAACCGACTCACCCGCCACCGAGTAGTGGCCATAGCGCTCGACCTCGGCACGCAGCGGGCGGATCATCTGTGAGTGGCAGAGGTAGCAGCCCTCGGCCAGATACACGTCGCGACCTTCGAGCTGCAAGGCGGTATAGGGCTTGACGCCAGGAATGGGCTGGGTCGTGCTCTTGTCGAAGAACAGGGGCACGAGCTGAACCAGCCCGGCGATGCTGACGACGATTGCCACCAGCACGATCATCAGACCCACGTTCTTCTCGATGGTCTCGTGATTAAAAGTTGCCATGAATATCTCCGAATCGTGATCAGGCGTGGGCCACGCTCAATGCGGGCACCGGCGCGTCGACGGGCTTGCCCTGGCGGATGGTGCGATAGGCGTTGTAGACCATCAGGCACATGCCGAAGAGATAGATCGAGCCGCCGATGGCGCGAATGACATAGAGAGGAATGACCGCCTTGACGCTCTCGATGAAGCTGTAGGTGAGCGAACCGTCAGCCTGCATAGCGCGCCACATCAGCCCTTCAGTCACACCAGCCACCCACAGCGAGGCGATGTAGAGCACCACTCCGATGGTCGCCGTCCAGAAGTGGACTTCGATAAGGCGCTTGCTCCACATCTGAGTCTGGCCCCACAGGCGCGGAATCAGGTAATACAGACTGCCCATGGTGATCATGCCCACCCAACCCATGGCGCCGGAGTGCACATGGCCGATGATCCAGTCGGTGTAGTGACCCAGCGCACTCACTGTTTTGACGGAGAGCATCGGCCCTTCGAAGGTGGACATGCCGTAGAACGACAGCGCGGTAATCAGGAACTTGAGGATGGGATCTTCACGCAGCTTGTACCAGGCGCCCGAGAGGGTCATCATGCCGTTGATCATGCCGCCCCAGCTCGGCGCTAGCAGGATGAGCGAGAACACCATGCCCAGCGACTGCGTCCAGTCGGGTAGCGCGGTGTAGAGCAGGTGGTGCGGGCCGGCCCACATATAAGTGAAGATCAGCGCCCAAAAGTGCACGATGGACAGGCGGTACGAATAGATCGGACGCTCAGCCTGCTTGGGGATGAAGTAGTACATCATGCCCAGGAAGGAGGTGGTGAGAAAGAAGCCCACGGCGTTGTGGCCGTACCACCACTGGATCATCGCGTCCTGCGCGCCGCCGTACACCGAGTAGCTCTTCCACGACAGCAGGCTGATGGGCAGCTTGATGTTGTTGACGATGTAGAGCAGCGCAATGGTGATGATGTAGGCGCCGAAGAACCAATTCGCCACATAGATGTGCGGCGTCTTGCGCTTCATGATGGTGCCGAAAAACACCACGGCATACGCCACCCAAGTCACGACGATCAGCAGGCTGATCGGCCATTCCTGTTCAGCGTATTCCTTGCCGCTGGTGATGCCCAGCGGATAGGTGATGGCGCAAAGCACGATGACCGCCGTCCACCCCCAGAAGGTGAACTCAGCCAGCTTGGGCGCGAACAGCGGCACCTGACAAGTGCGCTGCACGATGTAGTAAGAGGTCGCGAACAGCGCCGTACCGCCAAAACCGAAAATCACCGCATTGGTGTGCAGCGGACGCAAACGCCCCCAGCTCAGCCACTCCATGCCGTAGGTCATGTCGGGAAAGACCAGTTGCACCGCAATGAACACGCCAACCAGCATGCCCACCACGGCCCAAACCAGAGTCATGACGGTGAATTTACGCACCAGTGCGTAGTTGTAAGTCTGTTTAAGCGTCAGATCGCTCATCTGCTCCACCTGTTGATAAGAAGTAACGAACCGTAATGTAGAGTATGGTCATTTACTTATGGACACACTGAATTGACATGTATCAACACATTTCATTTCGTAAGGGTAAGCACTAGGAAGTTGCTGGAGTCAATGCGCTGTCAATGCGACACCTTGCCGCAATGTGCAGATCAAGTCCGTTGTTGCGGCCCTTCACCGTCGGCAGATCTCTCGGCGTCTTTGTTGGGTAGCGACTCAGGCTTGGGTTTATCGTCGTCCATCAGAATGGCGTGGGCCGGACCTTCCATATCGTCGAACTGACCGCTGCGCGCCGCCCACCACAACACCCCCACGATGAGCAGCACCAGCAGCACACTGATGGGGATGAGAATGAGCAGAGAGCCTTCCATGGCGCGCTTTCAATGCGTGGGCGCAACACGCTCGCGGCGTGCCAGGCGGGCTGCATTGAGCACCACCAGCAGCGAGGAGGTACTCATGCCGACCGCCGCCCAGACCGGGGTGATGAAACCCGCCACCGCCAGCGGAATCGCCAGCAGGTTGTAGACCACTGCCCAGATCAGGTTCTGCCGCATCACGCCCACCGTGCGCCGTCCGGTGGCAACCAGCCGAGGCAAGGCGCGCATGTCCGGGTGATGCAAGATGACATCGGCCCCGGCCCGGGCAATCGGCGCGGCACCGGCAAAGCTCACCGATAGATCGGCCGCCGCCAGCACCGGGGCATCGTTCACCCCGTCGCCCACCATCGCCACTACCCGCCCCTGCGCGCGCCATTGACGCACGCGTTCGAGCTTGTCTTCCGGGCTCAGTCCGCCCTCGGCGCGCGCCACGCCGAGCCGCGCGGCCCAGGCCGCAACCGTGCGCACCGCATCGCCCGACAACACCGCAACCTCGGCGCCTGCTGCTTGCAGCGACTGCAAGGCTTCCTGCGCGCCGGGGCGCAGCGTTTCGGCGATGTCGAACACGGCCAGCGCACGCCCGCCGAGACTCAGGCCGAGACGGGTGAGCGGAATATCGCTGGCTTCGGGCGGCTGCGCCTGTTCCACACCCGAGAAGGCCGCATGCCCCAGCCGCAGCGTCTGTCCCTGCCACACGCCCTGCATGCCGCCATGCGGAACGGCGCGCAAATCCTGCACCGTTTCTACTGCATCGCTCTGCGCGGCAGACGCCATGAACGCCCGCGCGAGCGGATGCTGCACACCCTGCTCCAGGGCACGCGCCAGCGCCAGCACCTGCTCACGGCTGTAGGACGGGTCGAGCAGGCGCACGGCCGAGACAACGGGTTCGGCCGTAGTCAGCGTGCCGGTCTTGTCGAACAGCCAGAGATCGACCTGCGGCGCACGGTCGAGCGCGTGACCGCGAGCGAGCAGCACGCCGTGCCGCGAGAGTTGCGCGGTGGACGCCGCCAGCGCCGCGGGCACCGCCAGCGACAAGGCACAGGGGCAGCTCACCACCAGCACGGCCACCAGCGTTGGCACGATGCGCGAGGAATCGAGCCACCACCACAGCAGCACGGTAAGCGCAGCTACCGCCAGCAAACCCAGCGTGAACCATTGCGCGGCGATGTCGGCCAACTGGGCCGAGCGCGGCTTGCTCGCCAGCGCATGCTGCATCAGCTCGACCATCTGCGCGATGCGCGTGCCCGCGCCGGTTTGCGTGGCCCGAACGATCAGCGGCGATTGCCGGTTCATGCTGCCTGCCAGAATGGCATCGCCCGCCTGCTTAGGCACGGCACGGCTCTCGCCGGTGAGCAGGGCTTCGTCCACCAATGACACACCCGAGATCACCACGCCGTCCACCGCGGCGGCGCTGCCGCTGGGCAACTCCACCTCATCGCCTGCACGCACCTGGGTGATGGCCACACTGCGCCAATCTTCTTCGCCGCTGGCTCGCACCCGCACGGCAGCGGGCAGTTGCTCCATCAGCTCTTCGGCCGCGTTCAGGCTGCGCTGGCGCAGGCCATCTTCGATCAGGCGCGCGGTGAGCA
>CALBRU010000127.1 GCA_937927695.1 uncultured Thiomonas sp.
GAATTGCGCGATCAAGCCGCACGCCTGGAAAAGCGTCTTGCCCTGTTGCGCAAGCAATCGAGCGCCCGCGAGAACTGAACGACCGATGCGCCGCCTGATCCGCCTGCTGAAGATTGTTTCCGTCATCCTGCGCCACGGCCTGGATGAAATGGCGCTGTCGAGCTTTCGCCATCCGTGGCTGCGCCGGCTCTCCCGCGTGCTCAGCTTCGGGCGACCGCTCAATCGTCCACGCGGCGAGCGTTTGCGTCTGGCGCTGGAGAGTCTGGGGCCGATTTTTGTCAAATTCGGCCAAGTGCTTTCAACCCGCCGCGACCTGTTGCCGCCCGACATCGCCGACGAACTCGCCAAGCTTCAGGACAACGTGCCCCCGTTCGACTCCGAGGTCGCCGTAGCGATCATCGAGCGTTCGTTCGGCAGACCCATCGAAACCTTGTTCGCCACCTTCGAGCGCAAGCCGGTGGCCAGCGCCTCCATCGCCCAGGTGCATTTCGCCACCCTGCCCTTGCAACAGGGCGGCGCCGAAGTGGCGGTCAAGGTGCTGCGTCCGGGCATGCACAAAGTCATCGATGAAGACCTCGCGCTGATGCACACCATGGCAGCCTGGGTGGATCGGCTGTGGAGTGAGGGCAAGCGACTGAAACCGCGCGAAGTGGTGGCCGAATTCGACAAATACCTGCACGACGAGCTCGACCTGGTCCGCGAGGCGGCCAACGGCACGCAACTGCGGCGCAATATGGCCTCGCTCGACCTGCTGCTGATTCCCGAGATGCACTGGGAGCTGTGCCGCAGCGACGTGATCGTGATGCAGCGCATGTACGGCGTGCCGATCGGCCGTGTCGACGCGCTGCGCGCTGCCGGCGTCGACTTCAAGCAACTGGCCAAGGCCGGGGTGGATATCTTTTTCACCCAGGTGTTCCGCGACGGGTTCTTCCATGCCGACATGCACCCAGGCAATATCATGGTCAGCCTGCAGCCCGAGACGTTCGGCCGCTATATCGCGCTGGACTTCGGCATTGTCGGCACCCTGTCCGACTTCGATAAAGACTATCTGGCGCAGAACTTCATTGCCTTTTTCCGCCGCGATTACAAGCGCGTGGCCGAACTGCATGTGGAGTCTGGCTGGGTGCCTGCCGACGCCCGCATCGACGAACTCGAAGCGGCGGTACGCAGCGTTTGCGAGCCGCAATTCGCCCGCCCCCTGAAAGACATTTCGCTCGGTCAAGTACTGCTGCGGCTGTTTCAGGTTTCGCGCCGCTTCAAGGTGGAAATCCAGCCGCAACTCGTGCTGCTGCAAAAAACCCTGTTGAACGTCGAAGGGCTGGGTCGCCAGCTCGACCCCGATCTCGATCTCTGGACGACAGCGCAGCCCTTTCTCGAAAAATGGATGAAAGGCCAGGTGGGCTGGCCTGCCTTCCGCGACAAGCTCAAGAACGAATCGACCCGCTACGCACAATACCTGCCGGAAATCCCTCGTCTGCTGCATCAGGCCCTGCTGGCGCAGGAAAAGCGCGACGACCCCGTGCTGCGCGAGCTGCTGCAGGAACAACGGCGGACCAATGCCCTGCTGCAGACTTTGATGGCGTTTGTCGTCGGCTTCATCGTGGCGGTACTGCTGCTCGCCGCGATGGACAGCCACTGGTTGCAGCTACTGTTTTAACGCTCCTCTGCCATGCTCATGCCACAACGCACATTACCCGACGGTAGCGCCATCCCCGCATTAGGTCTGGGCACTTGGCGTATGGGCGAACGCGCCGAGGCGCGCGCCGATGAAATCCTTGCGATGCGCGAAGCGCTGCGTATGGGATACCGCCTGATCGACACCGCCGAGATGTACGGCGAAGGCGGCGCCGAGAGCATGTTGGGCGAAGCGCTGCGGCAGGCGTTTGCCGCAGGCGAGGTGCAACGCGAAGACCTCACCATCGTCAGCAAGGTGTACCCGCACCATGCCAGCACCCGCGGGGTGGTCGAAGCCTGCGAGCGCAGTCTGCAGCGCTTGAAGCTCGACCGTATCGATCTGTACCTGCTGCATTGGCGCGGCGAGTACGCGCTGGCTGAAACGCTGGCCGGGTTTGCCCAACTCCAAAGCCGCGGCTTGATCCGTCACTGGGGCGTGAGCAATTTCGATGTATCCGACCTGGAAGATCTGTTTGCGCTGCCAGGCGGATCTGCCTGCGCCACCAATCAGGTCTATTACAGCCTGGGCGCGCGGGGCGTGGAATTCGATCTGCTGCCCTGGCAGGCACGCCACCGGCTGCCGCTCATGGCCTACAGCCCTATTGATCAAGGCGCGCTCGGCGGTCATCCCGCGTTGCAGAGGATCGGTCAGCGGCTCGGCGTCAGCGCGGCTCAGGTGGCGCTGGCCTGGGTGCTGCGCCAACTCGAGGTCATTGCTATCCCCAAGGCCGTGCGTACTGCGCACCTGCAAGACAATCTGGCCGCCGCCCAGTTGCAACTCTCGGCAAGCGATCTGCAAGCGTTAGACGCCGCCTTTGCCCCGCCGGGCCGTAAACAGCCTCTGGCGATGATTTGACCGCTGTGTTTGAGCTGTATGCTTGCCGCGGCTGCCGCGTCTGGGCACAATGCCTTCGTCCCCTGCAATCAACTACATCATGTCTGATACACAAATCCGCGACACCCTGCAGCGCCTGCACACCGTGCTGCAATCGCAGCCTGCCATCGACCCCGAGCTCAAGAGCCTGCTGCAGACCCTGGATCGCGACATACAGGCCGCACTCGAACGCAAGCAAACTGAATCGGCTCCCGCGCAGAACGACGATCTCGCAGAACAGGCGCAAACCCTGGCCACCCGTTTCGCCGCCGAGCACCCGAATGTCGATCTGGTCCTGCGCGAACTGCGCAGCCTGCTGCTCGGCCTAGGGCTGTAAAACACTCGCACCTGCCGCCGGGCCGAGCCTTTGCGGCGGCGTTCATGAGAAAACGCAGGGCCGAGCGGGCCGGAGTGAAGTCCCCCCGGCAAGCGGCCGTTTTGATGCGCTGCGACAATGGTGCATTCGCAAAATTCACCATGTCTGCAAACGTCTCCGTCGCCGCCCCCCAGCTCGCCGCACATCCGCCTCTATCGCGTCACTTCATTGCTTACATGGCGGTGGCCTGTGGGGTGTCGGTCGCCAACATCTATTACGCCCAGCCGCTGCTGGAGCAGTTCGCGCAGCAGTTTCACACCACCGTGGCCGGTGTGGCGGCCGTGCCCTCGGCCACGCAAATCGGCTACGCCGCAGGGCTGATGTTCCTCGGCCCGCTGGGCGACCGGCATGCGCGGCACAGGGTGATTCTCATCATGGCCGCGCTGCTCGTGCCCGCGCTGATCGGCGCTGCGCTGGCGCCCAGCGTCGCCATTCTCGCCACCGCGTCTTTCGCCATCGGCATGCTCTCCAGCATTGCGCAGCAGATCATTCCCATGGTGGCGCACCTCGCGCCGCCGCAGGCGCGCGGCAAGGCCATCGGCCTGGTAATGAGCGGCCTGCTCGTGGGCATTCTGGGCGGTCGGGTGCTGGCCGGCGGCATTGCGGCGCTGCTGAACTGGCAAGCGGTGTTCGCCTTCGCCACCCTGGTGAACATTGGCATGTGGATCATGCTCTGGCGCGTGCTGCCGCGCCTGCCGGTTGATGCGCACGCCACAGATCACAGCTATGCCGCCCTGCTCGGCTCCACTCTGAAGCAGTTCGCCCTGCATCGCGATCTGCGCTTTGCCGGCATCACCGGCGGGCTTTTTTTCGCCAGCTTCAGCGTGTTCTGGGTGGGGCTCACGCCGCTGCTGCAGAGCCCGGCCTATGGCTTCGGCCCGGCGGTGGTGGGCGCGTTCGGCATTCTGGGCATCATGGGCGCTACGGTGGCGCCGATTTCCGGTCGCTACTCCGACAGACCGGGCGGGCCCCGCCGCGTA
This sequence comes from uncultured Thiomonas sp., assembly GCA_937927695.1. GTDB lineage: Bacteria > Pseudomonadota > Gammaproteobacteria > Burkholderiales > Burkholderiaceae_C > Thiomonas. Next base: position 3,905 of record CALBRU010000127.1, read on the forward strand.
CTGTTCGTCGCCCTGGCGCTCACCGTGCTGTCGTGGGCCTTGTTCGCGCCGGGCACGCACGGGCTGTGGTGGCTGATCGCCGGGGTGCTGGTGCTCGACGCCGGGGTGCAGGGCTCTCAGATCGCCAACCAGACCCGGATCTATGCCCTGGACGCCGCCGCGCGCAGCCGCATCAACGCCGTTTACATGACGCTGTATTTCATCGGTGGCTCGGTGGGTTCGTTCGTCGCCAGCCATGCGTGGACAGCAGGCGGTTGGCCCGCTGTGACGCTGGCGGGCGCAGGCTTTGCACTGGCGGCGCTGCTGCTGCACGCCGCCAGTAGAACCCGGCGCGGCTTAACCTCAAACGCTTAACGTCCGAGATCGTCGAGCACGGCCAGCGTGGCTTCGGCCTGGTTCAGGGTGTAGAAATGCAGCCCTGGCGCGCCGCTGGCGATGAGTTCTTCGCACAGGCTGCTGACCACCTCGCGGCCGAAGGCGCGGATACTCTCTCGGTCGTCGCCGTAGCTCTGCAGGCGCAACCTGATCCAGCGTGGAATCTCGGCGCCGCACACTTCAGAGAAGCGCAGCAGTTGGCTGGAATTGGTGATGGGCATGATGCCCGGCACCACCGGCACGTCGAGACCGAGGGCGCGCACATCGTCGACAAAACGGCGATAGGCCGCAGCGCTGTAGAAGTACTGCGTGATGGCCGAGTTCGCCCCAGCACGCACCTTGTCAGCGAAATGCTGCAGATCATCGAGCGGGCTTCTGGCCTGCGGATGCATCTCGGGATAGGCGGCCACTTCAATGTGAAACGCGCTGCCCATTTCGTCGCGGATGAACGCCACCAGATCGCGGGCATGGTGGAACTCGCCGCCGATGCCGTATCCCGAAGGCAGGTCGCCACGCAACGCTACGAGACGCTTGACGCCTGCAGCCTGAAAGTCGTGCAGATGACCGCGCACCGAATCACGGCTGGCGCCGATGCACGACAGATGGGGCGCGGCGTCCACGCCTTCAGCGAGGATGTCGCGCACCGTCTGCAGCGTGCCTTCCTGCGTGGAGCCGCCGGCGCCGAAGGTCACCGAACAGAACTCGGGCTGGCGCGCATACAGACGTTGCCGCACCGCCCGGAGTTTGTCCGCGCCCTCGGGCGTCTTGGGCGGGAAGAACTCGAAGCTCAGATTGACCCGAGGAGAAACCGATTGTGCGGAGGCCATGCGCATCAGTACCGGTAATGGGCCGGCTTGTACGGACCGTCCTTGGGCACGTTGATATAGGCGGCCTGCTGATCGCTCAGCGCGGTGAGCTGCACATTGAGGGTGCTGAGCTGCAGACGTGCCACATGCTCGTCGAGGTGCTTGGGCAGGGTGTAAACGCCCACGGGGTATTCGCCGGTCTTGGCGAACAGCTCGATCTGCGCCAGGGTCTGGTTGGCGAAACTGGAGCTCATCACATAGCTGGGATGACCGGTGCCGCAGCCCAGGTTCACCAGTCGGCCCTTGGCCAGCAGGATGATGCGCTTGCCGTCGGGGAAGATGATGTGATCGACCTGCGGCTTGATCTCTTCCCACTGGTATTTTTCGATGCCCGCGACGTCGATCTCGTTGTCGAAGTGGCCGATGTTGCAGACGATGGCCTGATTCTTCATGCGGGCCATGTGATCGTGGGTGATGACGTGATAGTTGCCGGTGGCGGTGACGAAAATGTCGGCGTGCTCGCAGGCATAGTCCATGGTTACCACGCGATAACCTTCCATCGCGGCTTGCAGAGCGCAGATCGGGTCGATCTCGGTCACCCACACCTGGGCGGACAGCGCGCGCAGCGCCTGCGCCGAGCCCTTGCCCACATCACCATAACCAGCAACCACGGCGATCTTGCCGGCGACCATCACATCAGTGGCGCGCTTGATGCCGTCCACCAGGCTTTCGCGGCAACCGTAGAGGTTGTCGAACTTACTCTTGGTCACGCTGTCGTTGACGTTGATCGCGGGGAACTTGAGTTCGCCGCGCTGGTGCATCTGGTAGAGGCGGTGCACGCCGGTCGTCGTCTCCTCGGTCACGCCCTTGATCTGCGCCAGGCGCGTGGAATACCACTTGCCATCCTTCGCCAGCTTGGCCTTGATGGCAGCGAACAGCACGCGCTCTTCTTCGCTGGTGGGATGGTTGAGCACCGCCGCGTCGGTCTCGGCGCGAGCGCCCAGGTGCAGCAGCAGCGTGGCATCGCCGCCGTCGTCCAGAATCATGTTGGAGTAGCCCCCGTCAGTCCACTCGAAAATGCGGTGGGTGTATTCCCAATAGTCTTCGAGCGACTCGCCCTTGACCGCGAACACCGGCGTGCCGTTAGCGGCAATCGCCGCGGCAGCATGGTCTTGGGTGGAAAAAATATTGCACGACGCCCAGCGCACCTGCGCCCCCAACGCCTGCAGGGTTTCAATCAGCACGGCCGTCTGGATGGTCATGTGCAGACTGCCGGTGATGCGCGCGCCGCGCAGCGGCTGGCGGGCGGCGTATTCCTCGCGAATGGCCATGAGCGCGGGCATCTCGCTCTCGGCGATGGCGATCTCGCGGCGGCCCCAGTCGGCCAGGCCGATGTCGGCAATCACATAATCAGGAGAGGTTTTCATATCGACCACAGCGTTCATACAAACTCCGAACAAAGTGGCCGGGAACGGATGCGCACCGCATCCCGCGCCCGGCACGGGTTGGGTGAGCGCCGTTGAAGGAAAGCCGCCAGCAAGGTAAAGCGGCCCGCGATCAAAGCCCCGAGCCTGGCGACGGCGGCGAACAACTCGCCCCGTGCGTTGCAACGCTCCTCGGGAACTGATGCATTCTATCGGTTCGCCGCAGGTTGCCACGCTCGCGCCAAGGCCCATAGGATGAGCGCTCCTGCCTCCTCGCCGCGATCCCACGACATGGTCCCTCTACCACGCCGCCATCCCACCACAACGCGCGCAGGGCTGCGCCCGTTGCTGCTGTGTGGCCTGCTCCTGATAAGTCTGCCTTGGGCGCAGGCCGAAGCGCCAAACCCGGCAGCCCCCGTCCTGCTGCTGGCTGAAACCGCATCCAGCAAGATCGATCCAGCGCCCTATTGGGTGAGCGAAAAACTCGACGGTGTGCGCGCCTACTGGGATGGTCGGGTGCTGCGGTTTCGCAGCGGCAACCCGGTGCCCGCCCCGGCGTGGTTCACCGCTGCGCTGCCGCCACAGCCGCTGGACGGCGAGTTGTGGATCGCACGCGAGCGCTTCGAGCAGGTCTCGGGCATCGTCCGCAGCCATCCGCCCGACGAGCGCGATTGGAAGCAGGTGCGCTACATGGTGTTCGAACTCCCCGATGCGCCGGGCAGCTTCACCGATCGCCTCGCCCGCATGCGCGCGCTGGTGGAACGGGCGCAGGTGCCCTGGCTGCACATGGTTCCGCAGTTCCGCGTGTCCAACCCCGCCGCGCTCAAACGCCGTCTCGACCAAGTCGTGAAAGATGGCGGCGAGGGCCTGATGCTGCACCGTGCCGATGCGCCGTATCAAACCGGTCGGCAGGACGTGCTGCTCAAGCTCAAACCCTGGCAGGACGCCGAAGCCACCGTCGTCGGCTACACGCCGGGCAAAGGCAAGTATGCGGGGCTGACCGGCGCGCTGAACATGCGCATGCCCGACGGCAAGACCTTTCGCATCGGCTCCGGCCTGAGCGACGCACTGCGTCGCAACCCGCCGCCCATCGGCACGCTCATTACCTACCGCTACCAAGCCCTCACAGCCTCGGGCCTTCCACGTTTCGCGCGCTATCTGCGCGTGCGTGAGAAGGAATGAGGCAGCCTCGACCGGCCCGCCCTATACCCGCGACGCCAGCGCCAGGCGCAGCCCCAGGCCGACGAACACCACGCCCGTCAACCGCCGCACCCAAAGCGCCATCCGCTGCATGCGCCCCATGCGATGGCGCGCCAGCGCCGCTACCCAGGCCACGCCCAGGTTGAACAAGGTGCCATTGCCGGTGTCTGCGACCGTTGTGGCGTCGGTGTGACGCCGTGACGCCAATGTCGCGATGCACGGCGACAACATGATGCGGCGTGCGTGACCCCGAGTTCGTGCGTCACCCAGTGATGCTGCCCCACGTCCCCGCCAGAAGCTGGCACGCAAGGTAAGCCATCAACACCGCAATCCCAGCATCGAGCAGCCGCCAGGCTCTCGCCGACTGGAAAAAGCCGGCCATGCGCCTGCTTCCCCAGGCGAGCGCGACGAACCACAGCAGCGATGCCAGCATTGTCCCTGCGGCGAACGGCACCTGCTGCGCGGCGGGCTTGCTCGCCCCGATCGACCCGATGAGCACCACCGTGTCCAGCCATGCGTAGGGATTGGCGAACCCCAGCAGGACGGCAGTTTTCAGAACGCCCCGCGGCAAATCAGCATGGCCATCTTTGGTTGGATCGGATGCATTGCGTAGGCTGGCGCGCAGCCGCTGTGCGCCGAACCAGACCAGATACACCGCCCCCGCGACGACCAGCGCGGACTCCGCGCGGGGACTATGCCCGAGAAGAACACCAATTCCCCCAATGCCGACGGTAATCAGCACGGCGTCAGCCAACACGCAGATTGCCACCACGCCCCAAACGGGTCTGGCGCCCACGCTTTGCCGGATGACCAGAGTGTCTTTCGGTCCCGGTGCCGCGAACAGGCTGGCGCCCAGGAGCAGACCTTCAATGAACAATGTGCCTGTCATTCGGATCAGGTGATCTGCACCGGCGTCGAAGACGCAACGGCACGAAGCGATTCATTTCCAAATCCAATATGGGCCCTGTTCATGGCAGCGCCGAGATCAATGGGGCGCCGACGCCAGAACCCAACGTATGCCTCATGTTGCTGGGGGTTGACGAAATAGATGAGGGAGCATCGCGGCGTCACTCCCGCCGACGCGAGAATCGCGTGATAAGCGGTCGGTATCGCGCTTTCGGATAACTCTGTAAGCAACGACCCGGAGAGCACGGCAAGTTCGTTCGCCAATAGCCGCACAGGAATCAGCGTGCGGCCACGCAAAAGAACCAGCCCATCCCGATTCGGGCGAATGAACGTCAGCAGATGTCCATCCTCATGCGGGTCTTGCGCGAACTGACGGTCCTCGACACCGCGATCACTGGCACCATAAACACACTATTGCAAGTAGGAACTCTGGCGAATCGACGGAAGTGGCTCATTCCCGAATTCATCTGCGACTCCATCGAGAACTTCTTGAGCCAAAACACTGATCTCGCCTTCGTACGCCGCCGCAGCCTGAACAAAAGAGCTCGTGGAAAATGAATGGTTCCGCCGTTTCTCGTGATGTGTTTGCCAATAGCAGAAACGCTCGCAGAGATCAGGCTTGCTACTCTCCCCCGCATACTCCAGCCCGTATGGCAAGAAGCCATCGGTGTCCTGGGCGAAGCTGTACTGCTCTTTAACGGCTAGGTCGACGCACCAATACTCCTGCAGTAGGTGCGTATAGCTCTGCAACAATTCTGCCGACATTTCGACGGTACCGTAGCCAGTGGCGGCCACGGAGGCGCAACAATCCTTAAGATTCTTCTGCATAACAAACTCCAGTTGAGAATGAACGTTGCTGTGGTAGACATCGCTATCGGCACTCCGGAACAAGTCCGGTGGACCGCTGCACGTCGTATGCGGTCGGGCGTATGTGCTGATCAAGCGCCCGCCGCCAGTCTCGTGGAGGCAGATGAATTTTCCGTTGCAGCGTGCGCCTCAATGCGCACAAAGCGTCTGTTTTGGTGTGCAAGTTACTGCGGGGAATCATGAATGCCGACGTGAACCGACAAGACGAGTTTCGAGCCTTTCTTGCAAGGCGCAGTCGTGAACTTGGAAAGACGCGCTCCGAAATCGCGCGAGTTGCCGGACTGTCCCGTACTTATCTCTACGCGCTGGCCAATGGCAGCGCGCAAGACCCCTCCGTGCGTACACTCGTGAAATTAGCACGCGCACTGCAAGTCTCGCCGCTACTGCTTTTTCGCCATTACGCAGATGCGGCTGGGGCGCCAATGTTCGGCGCCCCGCTGTTGCCGACAAATCGCGCGGTCGGTCTGCACAACCCTGACGACGTCGCGGTGTTCAATGCGGACTTGACTGTGCCCGACCATGCCTTGGTGCTGCCAGGGGAAGCGTTCCGTAAAGTTTGGGAACTCCAGAACGTGGGCAGCATGCCTTGGCGTGGGCGGCGGCTGGTGCGTGTCGACGATGAATACGTCTTAGCACAGCGCACATACGACGGCCTTCGTGCAGTGCTCATCCCTTCACTCACCAGTCTGTACCGCGAGATTCCAATCCCCGACACGGCACCAGGCCAGCCCGCGCAGATCAGCGTGGACTTTTCGGCCCCAAGCGAAACATGTACCGTCGCGTCCGTTTGGCGCATTGAGGACGCGCAGTGCCGCCCCTGCTATGGCCCGGCGTTCCTCTGCCATGTGCTCGTGACGGTGATGGCGCGATAGGATTTGACAGCTATCTGAGCGTGCGCGCGGACGAGGAACGAACGCGGCCTTGATGTGTCTTTGATGCGCCCGCGCTACACCCGCGACGCCAGCGCCAGCCGCTGCATGCGCCCCATGCGATGGCGCACCCGCGCCGCCACCCAGGCCACGCCCAGATTGAACAGCGTGCCATTGCCGGT
>CALBRU010000128.1 GCA_937927695.1 uncultured Thiomonas sp.
TGAATCGACAAAACCCACGCCCCGTGTGCGCGACCTTGCCGTCAATCACGAAGACGCCGAGGCTTTCATTCAGTTCACTCGCACCGCAGTGGCCGCGCAATTTCCGCGCGAACCGGCGCGGCTGCAATGCGTCGAGGCGGTGGCGGGTTCGCTCAAACCTTTTAACGAAGGCATGCTGCGGGAGCGCAGCTTGTTTGCCATGCTTATGGCCACGCCCGAATCGCAGGCGCTGCGCCATGCGTTTTTTGCCGAGCGTGCCGCTTCCAAGATTGGCGATGTGCCAGCCGACACGCCGACTCGCCGCATCGCCCGGGTGGGCGTGATCGGAGCGGGCACCATGGGCGGCGGTATCAGCATGAATTTTCTCAATGCCGGCATTCCAGTCACGCTGGTTGAGACCGCGCAGGAGGCGCTGGATCGCGGTGTGGCCACCATCCACAAAAACTACGACAACTCGGCGAAAAAGGGCAAGCTCAAGCCCGAGCAAGTCGACAAGCGCATGGCCCTGCTGCGCCCCACGCTGGATTTCGCGCAACTCGCCGACTGTGACCTGGTGATCGAAGCCGTGTTCGAAAACATGGAGGTCAAGCGCGAAGTGTTTAAGCGCCTTGACGCCATCGCCAAGCCAGGAGCCATCCTCGCCTCCAACACCTCCACGTTGGACCTCGACGCCATTGCCGCCTGCGCGAAGCGCCCGCAAGACGTCATCGGCATGCATTTTTTCAGCCCGGCCAATGTGATGAAGCTGCTCGAAGTCGTGCGCGGCAAGGCCACGGCCAAGGAGGTGCTGGCCACCGTCATGAAGCTGGCCAAAACCATACGCAAGACGGCAGTCGTGTCTGGCGTGTGCGACGGCTTCATCGGCAACCGCATGATCGAGCATTACGGCCGCATGGCCAACTATCTGGTGGAGGAGGGCGCAAGCCCGCAGCAGGTGGACCGGGCGCTGGAAGCCTGGGGCATGGCGATGGGGCCGTTCCGCATGGGCGACCTGGCCGGAAACGACATCGGCTGGGCCATTCGCAAGCGGCGCTACGTGGAAAAACCCAATGTCATGTATTCCCGTCTGGCCGACCGGCTGTGCGAGCAGGGGCGCTATGGTCAGAAAGCCGGCAAGGGCTGGTATCGCTACGAGGCCGGCAACCGCACCGCGCTGCCAGACCCCGAGGTGGACGCGCTGATTACGGCCTACCGCCAGGAGATCGGCGTGACGCCACGAAAAATCGACGATGCCGAAATCGTCGATCGTTGCGTCTATGCCCTGGTCAATGAAGGCGCGCGCCTGCTGGCCGAAGGCATCGCGCAGCGCGCTTCCGACGTCGACATGGTGTATCTCGCAGGCTATGGTTTTCCGGCCTGGCGTGGCGGGCCGATGGGCTATGCCGATCAGATCGGCCTTGCCATGGTGGTACGGCGCATGCGCCAGTTCGCAGCGCAACCTGGGGGCGATACCGCGTTCTGGCAACCCGCGCCGCTGCTGGCTGAGCTGGCCGAGCAGGGCAAGACATTCAACGGTGCCTGAGCCCGGTATTGCGACGTTCGCGCTGTCGTCAACCAACAGGCGCGACACGATTCAACGCGTAGCTTGCAACCTCTTACACCGGAGTTTTCCATGACTGAAGCCGTCATTGTTTCCACTGCGCGCACGGCACTTGCCAAGTCGTGGCGTGGGGCCCTCAACCTCACGCACAGCGCCACTATGGGCGGCCATGTCGTTCAGGCGGCCGTGCAGCGCGCAGGCATCGATGCTGCCGAGGTAGAAGACTGCATCATCGGTTGCGCCTATCCGGAAGGCGCATCGGGCAGCAATATCGCGCGGCAGATCGCCCTGCGCGCCGGTCTTCCAGTCACAACGGCCGGCGCTACTGTCAACCGCTTTTGCTCCTCCGGGCTGCAAGCCATTGCGATAGCGGCGCAGCGCGTCATCGTGGATCAGGTGCCGGTGATGGTGGCCGGAGGCGTGGAGTCGATTTCCTGCGTGCAAAACGATCGCGCCAATACGCACATGCTGCGCGAGCCCTGGCTGCTGAAGCACAAACCTGAGCTGTATTGGAGCATGCTGCAAACGGCGGAATGCGTGGCCAAGCGATACGGCATTTCGCGCCAACTGCAAGACGAATACGGCGCCCGCAGCCAGCAGCGCGCAGCGGCGGCGCAGGCCGCGGGCAAGTTCCTCGATGAAATCGTGCCCATCATGGTACGCGCCGGTATGACTGACAAGGACACTGGCCAGCTTATGACGCGGGAAATCACGCTGAGCGCGGACGAAGGCATTCGCGCCGACACCACGCTGGAGGGCATATCCCGAATCCGTCCGGCCCTGCCGGGCGGGGTGATTGCCGCTGGTAACGCCAGCCAGTTTTCCGACGGCGCATCCGCCTGCGTAGTGATGAACGCCAAGTTGGCCGAGCAGCGCGGACTCCAGCCCCTGGGCGCTTTCCGGGGATTTGCCGTTGCGGGTTGCGAGCCCGACGAAATGGGCATCGGCCCGGTGTTTGCCATTCCGCGCCTGCTGCAGCGCACCGGGCTGAAGATGGACGACATCGGCCTGTGGGAACTGAACGAGGCCTTCGCGGTGCAGGTGATTTATTGCCGCGACAAGCTCGGCATTCCCGACGAACGGCTGAACGTCAACGGCGGCGCCATCGCGGTGGGACATCCATATGGCGTAACCGGCGCGCGGCTGGTGGGTCATGCGCTGATCGAGGGCAAGCGCCGCGGTGTGAAATATGTGGTCGTCACCATGTGCATCGGTGGCGGCCAGGGTGCCGCTGGTTTGTTCGAGGTACTTTGAATCCCTGGGGCCAAGGTCTGCCAGCCATGCGCCAAACCATCGACTTCCTGCTCCACGACTGGCTCGACGTGACCAGCCTGTGCACCAGGCCGCGCTATGCCGAGCACAGCGCCGACACCTTTGCGCAGGTGCTCGACACCTGCGAGCGCATCGCCCGCGACAAATACGCGCCGTTTAACCGGCTGGTGGATACCGAGGAGCCACGCCAGAGCGGTGACCGCGTCATCCTGCCACAAGCCACGCACGCGGCTTGGCGCGCTTACGCTGACTCTGGCATGCTGGCCGCAGCGCAGGATGAGTCCATCGGCGGCATGCAACTGCCTTACACAGTGGAAGCCGCGGCCAATGCATTTTTCGCCAAGGCCTCGGTCAGCATCGGTGCGGGGATGCTCACTGTGGGCAACGCCAACTTGCTCATGGCACATGGCACGCTCAGGCAGCAGCAGGTCTTTGCCCATGCCGAGTTTGATGGTCGCTGGGCAGGAACGATGTGTCTGTCCGAACCGCAAGCGGGCTCCAGCCTGTCGGACATCGCCACCCGTGCCATGCCCGATGGCGCTGATTTCGAGGCCGACCTACTCGGGCCCCGTTACCGCCTGTTCGGCAGCAAGATGTGGATTTCCGCGGGTGAGCACGAACTCACCGACAACATCGTCCACCTCGTTCTGGCCAAGATTCCAGGCGAGGACGGCAAACTGGTGCCCGGCGCTCGCGGCATCTCGCTGTTCATCGTGCCAAAAATGCTGGTCGATGCCAATGGACAACTAACCGGCCACCGCAACGATATCACCCTGGCCGGGTTGAATCACAAATGTGGCTGGCGTGGCACGCCCAATACGCTGCTCAGTTTTGGCGATGGCCGGTATCCGGTAGACGGTGCGCCGGGCGCCATCGGCTGGCGCGTCGGCGCTGCTGGAGAGGGCCTGCGTTGCATGTTCCACATGATGAACGAAGCGCGCATCGGCGTCGGACTGTCTGCCGCCATGCTCGGCATGGCAGGGTATGAGGCCTCGCTTGCCTATGCCCGCCAGCGCCCACAAGGGCGCCCGGTAGGGCCGTCGGGCAAGGATGCGAGCCAGCCACAGGTGTCCATCATCGAACATGCCGACGTGAAGCGCATGTTGCTCGCGCAAAAAACCTATGCAGAAGGCGCACTGGCGCTGGAGCTGTACTGTGCGCGGCTGGTGGACGAGCAGCGCACAGGAGATGCAACCGCGGCGTGCGATGCGGCATTGCTACTCGAAGTGCTCACGCCGATTGCCAAGAGCTGGCCTTCTGAATGGTGCCTGGAAGCCAACAGTCTGGCCATTCAGGTGCATGGCGGCTACGGCTATACGCGTGACTTTCCGGTCGAGCAATACTGGCGCGACAACCGGCTGAACATGATTCACGAAGGCACGCATGGCATCCAGGCGCTCGATCTTCTCGGTCGCAAGGTGGTGATAGATGGCGGCACAGGCTTGGCCTTGCTAGCTACGCGCGTGGGCGCCACCGCAACCCAGGCCGAGACCTCACTGCAGCTACAGCCGCATGGCGCTGAGCTGCATGCTGCGCTGGATGACTTGCTCGTAGCGACGCGCGCAGCGTGGGAGGGAAACGACCCGGCTGCAACCCTGGCCAACGCCACGCCCTATCTACAAGCCTTCGGCCATGTCGTGCTGGCGTGGATTTGGCTGGACGTGGCGCTGGCTGCGCAAGCGGCCTTGCGACACTCGGATCACCGCGATTTTTTGCAAGGCAAATTGCAGGCATGCCACTATTTTTTCGCCTATGAACTGCCAAAAATTCAGGCGTGGCTGCAAGTCGCCGCTGAGCGTAATTCCACCTGCCGCCTGATGCAGGACGCCTGGTTTTGACGCCGACCCTAAGCCCTAGCCATCAACCCAACCCTTGATCTGGAACCACCATGACATCCACCACTCACCAACTATTCGATCTCACCGGGCGCTGCGCCCTGATCACAGGCGGATCGCGAGGGCTTGGTCTGCAGATGGCGCAGGCCCTGGGGGAAATGGGGGCCAGGCTGGCGCTCGTCGCTCGTAAAGCCAGTGAGTTGGAGCAAGCACAGAAACACTTGCGTGGACTTGGAATCGACGCGCAGATTTTTCCTGCAGATTTATCGCAGCGAGAGGCCATCGCCCCGCTGGTGCAAAGCGTGCGTACGGCGCTGGGTGGAATTGATGTTCTGGTCAACAACGCCGGCGCGACCTGGGGCGCCCCGGCGGAGGACTATCCCGACGAAGCCTGGGACAAGGTCATGCGGCTGAACGTCGACGCGGTGTTCTTCTTGAGCCGCGAAGTCGGCAAGCACTGCATGATTCCGGCGAGGCGAGGCAGCATCATCAACATCGCTTCCATCGCCGGGCTGCGCGGCAACCCGCTGCCCATGCGCACCATCGCCTACAACACCTCAAAGGGAGCGGTGGTGAACTTCACCCGAGCACTGGCGGCGGAATGGGGGCCGCACGGCATTCGCGTCAACGCGATTCTGCCTGGCTTCTTTCCGTCCAAAATGACCGCCGGCTTGCTCGATGCGATGCGCGATCAGGTGATTGAGAAGACCCCGCTTGCACGTCTCGGTGGCGAGCAGGACCTGATGGGCGCGGCGGTTTTTTTCGCCAGTGAAGCATCACGCCATATCACCGGCCAGTGCCTCGCGGTGGACGGCGGTTCGAGCGCGATCTGAACCGGGTGTTCGTCCACCGCGGCCGCATCGCACCACAACTTTTCAGGAGAACAGCCATGACCGATTACAACCAACAAATACTTCTCGCCGGGCGCCCGGAGGGCTGGGTCGAAGCAGGCCATTTCCGGCTTGAACAAGGACCCATTCCGGAGCCGGGTGAAGGCGAGGTCCTGGTGCGCAACCACTGGCTCTCGCTCGATCCGTATATGCGCGGCCGCATGTCGGACGCCAAGTCCTATGCCGATCCGGTGGCGCTTGGTGCGGTGATGGTGGGCGGTACGGCGGGTGAAGTCGTGGCCTCACGCGACCCTCATTTCAAGCCGGGTGACCAAGTTGTCGGCATGTTGGGTTGGCAGTTGTATGGAGTGGCCCCGGGGCGCATGCTCCAAAAAGTTGACACCACGCACGTGCCGCTGGCCGCTTACCTTGGCCCGGTGGGTATGCCAGGCGTTACGGCCTGGTATGGGCTGAACGCCATCTGCGAACCCAAGGCTGGTGAAACCGTGGTGGTGACAGCGGCTTCAGGCGCGGTGGGCAGCGTGGTTGGCCAACTTGCCAAAGCCAAGGGCTGCCGTGCGGTTGGGGTAGCCGGCGGTGCGGAGAAATGCCGCTATGTGGTGGAAGAACTAGGCTTCGACGCCTGTGTGGACTACAAAGCGGGCAAACTCAAAGACGACTTGAAAGCCGCATTGCCCAGAGGTGTTGACTGCCTGTTTGAGAACGTGGGTGGCGAAATTTTCGACGCGCTGCTGGCGCGCACCAACGCCTTTGCTCGGATCGCCCTGTGCGGCATGATCGCCGACTACAACACCACCGACCCCTACTGCATGAAAAACGTGCGCACCGTGTTGATCAACCGCCTGAAGCTGCAAGGCTTCATCGTCTCGGAGCACATGGAGCAATGGCCAGTGGCGCTGCGTGAGCTTGGCGGCATGGTGGCGGCGGGCAAACTGCACTACCGCGAAAGCGTCGCCCATGGACTTGAAAATGCTCCCGAGGCCTTCATCGGCATGCTCAAGGGGCGTAATTTCGGCAAGCAACTGGTCAAGCTGGTCTGACTGATTCGACTGATTCGACTGATTCGACTGATTCGACAATAGGACGCTCCATGCAAGCCGACACTCGCGACGTCGCTCCGGCACTGGCTTTTGACGAGGTGGCGCTGGCTGACTATCTGTGCAAGCACCTGCCGCAGGCAAAAGGGCCGTGGCAGGTGGCGCAGTTCAAAGGGGGGCAGTCCAACCCAACGTATTTACTCACCGCAGCCGATGGGCAGCGTTATGTGCTGCGGCGCAAGCCACCGGGCAAGCTGCTGCCCTCGGCCCATGCGGTGGACCGCGAATTTCGCGTCATGCAGTCACTTGGCGAAAGCGACGTGCCAGTGCCGCACATGCGTATGCTTTGCATGGACGAAAACGTCATCGGCACGCCGTTCTATGTCATGGATTTCGTCGAAGGCCGGATTCTGTGGAATCCGCTGCTGCCCGGCATGCAGCCCGACGAGCGCACCGCGATTTTCGACGAGATGAATCGGGTCATCGCAGCGCTGCACCGCGTCGACTACGCCGCACTTGGCCTTGCCGACTATGGCAAGCCGGGTCAATACATCGCCCGACAGATATCGCGCTGGACGCAGCAATACCGCGCCAGCGAAACCGAGCACATCGCCGCGATGGACCAGCTCATCGACTGGCTGCCGCAGCACATTCCGCAAGGGGAGGAAACGGCCATCG
>CALBRU010000129.1 GCA_937927695.1 uncultured Thiomonas sp.
ACGATGATGACGGCAATGCCGACGAGTTTCTGCGCAGTGAGCGCTTCGCCGAACAGCCACCACGCGGCAAAGGCGGTCACCACATAGCCGAGCGACAGCATGGGATAGGCGATGGAGACCTGCACCCGGGTGAGCGCCAGGATCCACACCACGACGGAAACCGCATAGAACGTCAAGCCCAGCAGAATCTGCCATTGCAGGGCGAAATGCAGCCCAGCGTGCCAGATATTGCTCGCGGTGAAGCTGAAGCGCCCCACGGTTTCCGCCCCAGATTTGATGAGCAACTGCGCCGCCGCGTTGAGCAGCACGCCGGTGAGCACCAGGCCAAAGGCGACCGCGCTCACCGCTGGGCTCCGGCTTCAGCTTGCGGGGAAACCAACGACGGCCCTGCGTTCCAGTCTGCGGGCAGCCGCGCCGATGCGGCCCGTGCCGCAGCGCCATAATCTTGGCCCGGTTTGGCGATGACGACGAAGCGGGGAGTGCGGTAGATCACCGTCATCGGCATATGCAGCGCCTGCAGCGCGGGCAGGGTCGACGGCGACATCAATGCCAGAGGTTGTTTGTCCTCGTTCCAGCGCCGGGCGAAATCGGCGTAGGTCGGCACCCACAGACCGGGCTGCTGCGCAATGCCGAAATGCAGCTCGCCCTGATACTCGACCAAGGTAACGGTGCGGTCGAGGTAAAAGGGCAAAGTCTGGTCATACGTGCCCACGGCGTAGAACGGCTGGCCCGGCTGAATCCAGGGCCGAATGGACTGGACCACATCCTTGGTCGACGCAGTGCGGCCCAGAATCTGGAACTGCTGGATGCCCAGCGAGAACCCCAGCGTCATCGCCACACTGACCAGCAGCACGGCTGCCGTGCGCCGGCCCTGCGCCTCCCAGCGCCAGGCCACTAGCCCGCTGATCAGCGCCAGCGCTGCGGTGCCTTCGAGCCACCAGCCGAACTGCTGATAAAGCGCGCCGGGCGTGGTCGCGTTGCCCAGACGGTGCAACTGCGTGAAGCCGATCACTGCCGCCAGCCCGAGCAGCGCCAGCAGAGCAAACTGCCAGCGCAGCACTCTGGGCCGTGCCCGGTCAAGATAGTTGCCGATCAACAGTGCAATGGCTGGGAAGATGGGCAGGATGTAAGACGGCAGCTTGGATTTGGAAATGCTGAAAAACACAAAAATGAACACCGCCCAGATGAGCAACATGCCTTGGGCATGCAGGGTGCGTCCCTGTGCGCTGCCAAATGCCGCGCCGCGCAGGGCGGGCTGGGACGCGCCCTGCCATAGCGCCGAGAAGAGACTGCCCAGCCAGGGCAGCACGCCCAGGATCAGGATGGGAAAGAAGTACCACCACGGGCCGGGACGTTTGAGTTCGCTGGTAAGAAAACGGGTGAACTGCTGGTAGATGAAAAAGTAGTCGAAAAACTCGGGATTACGTGCCTGCACCCAGACGAACCAGGGCGCGGCAATGGCCAGAAAAATGAGCAGGCCGCTGACGATATAAAGCCGCGTCCACAACTTCCAGTCGCGGTAAATCAGGGTGTAGAGCACCAGCGCGGCGCCGGGCAGCAGAATGCCGATCAGTCCCTTGGACAGCACGGCAAGCGCCATGGACGCCCAACAGGCCCACATCCACCAACGGGTCTGGGCGCGACTGGCACCTGGCCGCTGCGCCAGCAGAAAGGCCATCAGACTCGCGGACATGGTGGTTGCGGTGCCCATGTCCAGCGTGTTGATGTGGCTCATCGCGTTCCAGTAAAACATGCTCGCCAGCACGCCTGCGGCAAACACCCCGGTGCGCCGGTTGAACAGCCGCGTGCCGGCCCATCCGGTGAAGAGCACGGAGAACAGGCCGGTGAGTCCGGTCCACAGACGCGCCTGCCATTCGCCGAAGCCGAACACTTCATAAGTCACTGCAGTCGCCCAGTATTGCAGCGGCGGTTTTTCGAAGTATTTGAAGCCGTCGAGCCGGGGCGTGACCCAGTCGCCCGTCACCACCATTTCCCGCGGAATTTCCGCGTAGCGGCCTTCGTCCGTCGGTACCAGATCGCGCCAGCCCAGCGTACCCAGCCACAGCACGACGAGCGCGGCGAACAGCAGCCAGGTCAGGCCGCGGCTGGGGCCGGTGTCTGAACCTGAAAAGTCTTGTGTGGATTGCGACATGGGGCAAGCGTGTTCTGGGTGAGACTGTGGCGGATAGCCGAGCATGGTAACGGGCTGTTCCTTGCACGCCACTGAGGATCGGTGCTGCAATGCGCAGCACACGAAACTGAACCGGAGACCCCCATGACCTGGCCCACCCACGAAGTGACCAATCAAGCCCCGCCCTTGCAGGATTACAACCTGTTCACCGCCGATCCCGCGCTGCGCGAGGCGCTGGTCCGTGCTGGCGGTGCCTGGGCGCAGGAGCAACTCACGCGGCAGGGCGCGGAGCTTGGCGCCGCCGCCAGCTACGAGCAGGGGCGACTGGCCAACCAGAACGCGCCGGTTCTGCACGCTTTCGATGCCAGGGGTTTTCGCCGCGACCAGATCGAGTTTCATCCGGCCTGGCATGCCTTGATGAGCGACATCGCCCGGCGTGGCCTGCACACCGGCCCGTGGGCGCAGCCGCAGCCAGGGGCGCATGTGGCACGGGCGGCGGGCTTCATTTTGCAAACCCAGATCGAAGCCGGGTCGATGTGTCCCACCACCATGACCTACGGCGCGATTCCCGCGATGTCGCGCGATGCCCTGCTGGCGCGCGACTGGCTGCCCACGCTGATGCGCCCGGAATACGACCCACGCGATCTGCCGTTTGTGCAAAAGCGCGGCGGGCTGATCGGCATGGGCATGACCGAAAAACAGGGCGGCTCCGACCTGCGCGCCAACACCACCCGCGCCGAGCCCGACGGTGCAGGGGGCTGGCGTCTGACTGGCCACAAATGGTTTTTTTCCGCGCCGCAATGTGACGCCCACCTGGTGCTCGCGCAGGCGCCGGGCGGTTTGAGCTGCTTTTTTGTACCTCGCTGGGCGCCGGACGGCAGCAAGAACCCGGTGCTGATCCAGCGGCTCAAAGACAAGCTGGGCAACCGTTCCAACGCCTCGTCCGAAGTGGAGTTTCAGGGGGCCTGGGGGCATCTGCTCGGCGAAGAAGGGCGCGGCGTGCCGACCATTCTGGAAATGGGCACCTACACCCGGCTGGATTGCGTGCTCGGCACCACCGGGCTGATGCGCCAGGCCCTGAGCCAGGCGGTGCACTACGCCCGGCACCGCCGCGCATTTGGCGCCGCGCTGATCGATCAGCCGCTGATGCGCAATGTGCTGGCCGACATGGCGCTGGAGGTCGAAGCCGCCATCGCGCTGGCCCTGCGGCTGGCGCAGGCCTTCGACTCGCAGCACGACGAGGCGCAGTTGCTGCTGCGGCGCCTGCTCACGCCGGCGGGCAAGTTTCGCATCTGCAAACGCGGCGCCGAACTCGCCGCCGAGGCGATGGAGGTGCTGGGCGGCAACGGCTACGTCGAAGACGATGTGCAGGCGCGCATCTACCGGGAGATGCCGGTGAACTCCATCTGGGAAGGTTCGGGCAATGTGATGTGTCTGGACGTGCTGCGTGCTCTGGGCAAAAACCCGCGCACCGCCGATGCCCTGATGGCTGAACTTGCCATGGCGCAGGGGCGCAACGCCCATTTCGACGCGCACCTGCAGCGCTTCTCAGCGGGTCTGCGTGATAGTGATACCGACGCGCTGCAATCGCGCGCCCGGGCGCTGACCCACGACCTCGTGCTGGCTTTGCAGGCCGCTTTGCTGCTGCGTCACTCACCAGAGCCGATCGCCCAGGCCTTCTGCGCATCCCGACTTGGGGGTGAGTGGGGCGGGGGCTTCGGCACCTTGAGCAAAGCGACGGATTTCGATCTGCTGCTCAGTCGGGCGTTGCAAACAGCGTGAGCAGAGCTCAATTCAAAATGCGGAACTTGATCGGCACTAGCACCCAGGACGTGATCGACTGACCGTTGCGCGTGGCGGCCACAAAGCGCCATTGCGCCACGGTGGTTTCGGCGGCCTCGTCCAGCCGCGGATAACCGGTGGACGACATGAGCTTGATCTGCAGCGGGCGCCCATTCGGGCCAACCTGCACCTTGAGCAGAGCCGTGCCCTCCTCACCCAATTGGCGCGACAGACGAGGATAAGGCGGCGGCGGATTGTCGAGATACTCCGCCTTGTACGAGGCCGCAGTCTCCACGACGGGCTCAGGCGCAGCGGAGGCCGCCGCCGCGGGATGGGGCGGGCCAGGCGCCACTGTGGGCGTGGCAGCCTGTGGGGCCGCACTGGGTGCGGCAGTTTTCGCCGGGAGATCAGGGGCAGGAGGGGCCGCAGACGCTACGGTCGGCTCGATCGGCGGCGTGTTCGCGCGTGGCAAAACTGGCTTCGTTGGCTGCGGGCGCCGGGGTGCCGGTGGAATCTGCGAGGTCGGATGCGGCGGAGCGGATTGGGTGAAGAGCTTTTTCGGGGGGGCGGGCTGCGTTTTTTCGGGCGGCGGTACGGCCGCTGCCGCCAGGGGTGGCGCAGGGGGCCGCGGCGCTTTCTGCAACGTGACCCATTCAATCCGCTGCTCTGGATTGTTGGGCGCCTGGGTGGGCGTGAACACCAGCCAGGCGAGCAGCAAGGCATGCGCGAGCAGAACGCCGAGCGCGAGGGCGAGCAGGGGGATGGGCCGAGGCGGGGGCGTCAGAGAGGGAAGGGTGTTCATTACGGCAAGTCGGCGTGTCCGGGCGCTCTGAGCGCCCCCAGGGCCGGGCTACGCCCAACCCGCCCCCCGTGGGGATCAAGCAAACTTGGGCGGCCCAGCGTTTCCTCGAGACGCTGCGCAGACAAACCGCATGAATATAATCTGACAAATTTTGTGCGCCTGAAGTGTTGCCGCCCTGCGGTAACCCCCAAGGGGCGTGACGGACGGGTGAATTGGCTTTGCAGCCTTTGGGCTTTACAGCTATTCGCGCGCCGCGCCCCAGATTGTCGGTCATGCTGGCGATCCGTTCCATTATCCGGGCGCTCACCGGAGAATTCTCATGCTGTCCATGCTGCCCAAAGCCGTTCTGGTTCTCGCCGACGGCTCGATCTTTCGCGGCCTCTCCATTGGCGCGAGTGGGCAAACCGTCGGCGAAGTGGTGTTCAACACCGCGATGACCGGCTATCAGGAAATCCTGACCGATCCCAGCTACTGCCGCCAGATCGTCACCCTGACTTATCCGCACATCGGCAACGTCGGCGCCAACGCACAGGACGTGGAAGCGGCCCAGGTACATGCCGCCGGGCTGATCATCAAGGATCTGCCGCTGCAGATGTCGAACTATCGCGGCGAACAGACGCTCGACGCCTATCTGCGCCAAACCGGTACCGTGGCCATCGCCGGGATCGACACCCGCAGGCTGACGCGCCACTTGCGCACCGAGGGCGCGCAGAGCGGCTGCGTCATTGGCCTGGAGGCGGGGCAAGACATCACCGATGCCGTGATTCAGACGGCGCTCGAAGGCGCGCGCGGCTTTGCCGGTCTGGCCGGTCTGGATCTGGCCCGCGTCGTCACCACGTCGCAACCCTACGAGTGGACGCAGACCGACTGGTCTCTGGAGCGAGGTTATGGCGAAATGGCCCAACCCCTGCGTCATGTCGTGGCCTACGACTTCGGCGTGAAGTTCAACATCCTGCGCCTGCTGGCGGCACGCGGCTGCCGCGTCACCGTGGTGCCCGCGCAAACATCTGCCGCCGACGTACTGGCGCTGCGGCCCAACGGCGT
>CALBRU010000130.1 GCA_937927695.1 uncultured Thiomonas sp.
CGGGCGCGCCGGAATTCACCCCCAAGACCGAAGGCGTCGAGGCGGATGTGATGGCGTTCGACGCCGTGTTCGAGGTCTATCCCGACGTGCAGATCCCGGATCTCTCCGCCCAGGCTATCGAACGCGTGACCGCCGAGGTGGACGAGGCCGCAATCGACAAGACCATCGAAGTGTTGCGCAAGCAGCGCACCCAGTTTTTTACGCGTGGCGAAGCCGCACCAAACGGTCAAACGTCCGAAGGGCTGGAAGTGCAAGACGGAGATCGCGTCACTGTCGATTTTGAAGGTCGCATCGACGGCACCGCTTTCGAAGGCGGCAAGGCCGAAGGTTTCACTTTCGTTCAGGGCGAAGGCCGCATGCTGCCCGAGTTCGAAGCCGCCACCAAAGGGCTGCAAGCCGGCCAAAGCAAGATTTTCGAACGGCATTTCCCTGAGGACTATCAGGGCCGCGCCGTTGCCGGGAAGACGGCGCAATTCACCCTGAAAGTCACCAAGGTCGAATGGCCGCTGCTGCCGGAGGTCGATGCCGATTTCGCCCGGGCCTTGGGCGTTGAAGATGGCGATGTGCAGCGTCTGCGCGACGATATCCGCAGTAACCTGAGCCGCGAGGTCAAATCGCGTCTGACGCAGCGCAACAAGCTGGCCGTCATGGATCTGCTGCAAAAAGCCGTCGCGGTCGATCTGCCCAGCGCGCTGGTGCAAAACGAGGTGAATGAGCTGATGGCCAGCGCCCGTCAGGATCTGGCCGAGCGCGGCATGAAAGATGCCGACAAGGCTCCGCTGCCGCCCGAGCTGTTCAAGGAGCAGGCTGAACGCCGCGTGCGTCTGGGCCTGATCGTTTCTGAGTTGGTCAAGCAACACGACCTGCAAGCCAAGCCCGAACAGGTGCGCGCCTACGTTGAAGAACTTGCCGCCAGTTACGAGCAGCCGCAGGATCTGGTGCGCTGGTATTACGCCGATCAGCAGCGCATGGCGCAGGCCGAAGCCATCGTCATGGAAAACAACGTGACCGACTTCGTGTTCGCACAGGCGCAGACGACGGACAAATCGCTCGGTTTCGATGAGCTGATGGGCCAGAACTGACTCCGTTGGTCATACTGACGAGCCGCTGTGCGTCTAGGCGTGCAGCGGCTTTTGTTTTAGGGCCGCTGTTGCGCCCACCGCAAACCCGGTGCGGAAATCCCGCACGCCGACCTCGGAAGGGCAAAGTGCGTGCTAATCTGTCTCTACCTTCACGTTTTTTTCTTCCATGAGCGCTACTGACATTCAAAGCCTGGGCCTGGTGCCCATGGTCATCGAGCAAAGCGGCCGCGGTGAACGCGCCTATGACATTTACTCGCGGCTGCTGCGCGAGCGGGTGATTTTTCTGGTCGGCCCCATCAACGATCAGATGGCCAATTTGGTCGTGGCGCAATTGCTGTTTCTCGAGTCGGAAAACCCCGACAAGGATATTTCGCTCTACATCAATTCGCCCGGCGGCTCGGTATCTGCCGGTATGGCGATTTTCGACACCATGCAGTTCATCAAACCCGACGTGTCCACCTTGTGCACCGGCATTGCCGCCAGCATGGGCGCCTTCCTGATGGCGGCTGGCGCAAAGAGCAAGCGCTACTCGCTGCCCAATTCGCGCATCATGATTCATCAACCCTCCGGCGGGGCGCAGGGCCAGGCGACGGACATCGAGATTCAGGCGCGCGAAATTCTCTATCTGCGCGAAAGACTCAACGGCATTCTTGCCGAGCGCACGGGCCAAACCCTTGAAAAAATTGGCATCGACACGGAACGCGACTTTTTCATGTCGGCCGACGAGGCCAAGGACTATGGCCTGATCGACGAAGTCATCTCCAAGCGCTCCTGATCCTGACCCTCCAAGTAGATACACGCCCATGGCTGAGAAAAAATCATCTTCCGGTGAAAAGACCCTGTACTGCTCGTTTTGCGGAAAGAGCCAGCACGAGGTCAAGAAACTCATCGCCGGCCCTTCGGTCTTCATCTGCGATGAGTGCATCGACCTGTGCAACGAGATCATTCGCGATGAAGTGACTGCGACGGACGCCAACGGCAAGGTGGTGAACTCCGACTTGCCGACGCCGGCTGAAATCAAAGCCATTCTCGATCAGTATGTCATCGGGCAGGAGGCGGCCAAACGCATTCTGGCCGTCGCGGTATACAACCACTACAAACGGCTCAAGCACATCGGACAGACCAGCGATGTCGAGCTGGCCAAGAGCAACATTCTTCTGGTGGGACCTACGGGTTCCGGCAAGACCCTGCTGGCGCAGACGCTGGCACGGTTGCTCAACGTGCCCTTTGTGATCGCCGACGCCACCACACTGACTGAAGCCGGTTATGTGGGCGAAGACGTCGAGAACATCATTCAAAAGCTGCTGCAGAACTGCAATTACGAAATCGAGCGAGCGCAGCGCGGCATTGTCTACATCGACGAGATCGACAAGATCTCCCGTAAATCGGACAACCCCAGCATCACGCGGGATGTGTCGGGCGAGGGCGTGCAGCAGGCTTTGCTCAAACTCATCGAAGGCACGATGGCCTCGGTGCCGCCGCAAGGCGGGCGCAAGCATCCCAATCAAGATTTCATTCAGGTCGATACGACTAATATTTTGTTCATCTGCGGTGGGGCGTTCGACGGTCTGGAAAAGGTGATCCGCAATCGTTCCGAGAAGTCGGGTATCGGATTTTCGGCTACGGTCAAGACTCAGTCTGAGCGCAGTGTCTCCGAGACCTTTCTTCAGGCACAGCCGGATGATCTCGTCAAGTTCGGCCTGATTCCCGAACTGGTGGGCCGTCTGCCGGTGGTGGCTGCACTCGAAGAACTTGATGAGCCCGCGCTGATCGAAATTCTCACGGCGCCCAAGAATTCGCTAGTCAAGCAGTACCAGAAGCTGTTCGAGATGGATGGCATCAAGCTGGAGTTTCGTCCCGCCGCACTTGATGCAATTGCGCATAAGGCGCTTGAGCGCAAGACCGGCGCACGCGGGCTGCGCTCCATCGTTGAGCAGGCGTTGCTTGACCTCATGTTCGACCTGCCCAATGCGCAAG
>CALBRU010000131.1 GCA_937927695.1 uncultured Thiomonas sp.
ATGCGGGCAAGGAGTTCGCGGGGGTTGAAGGGCTTGGGCAGGTAATCGTCAGCGCCGACCTCCAGGCCGATGATGCGATCCACGTCTTCGCCCTTGGCCGTCAGCATGATGATGGGAGTCTGGTCTTTGGAGGCGCGCAGGCGCTTGCAGATGGACAGGCCGTCTTCACCGGGCAGCATCAGATCGAGCACGATCAGGTCGAAGCGCTCCTTCACCATGATGCGCGACATCGCCTTGGAATCTTCGGCTACGAACACTTCATAACCTTCTTGGGAAAGATAGCGACGCAGCAGGTCGCGGATGCGCGCGTCGTCATCGACGACCATCAGCTTCTTCGGTTTTTCGTGGTCCATAGAGGCGTCATTCCTGAATGAAAACAAGGCAAAAACAAGGCAAACTAGGCTGCCGACCTTCCTTGCAGCGATATGTCAGCTTAAGGCTTGTTACACAGTTTACTGCGAGAGCAAGGTGATTCGGGTCGATTCGATTCGATAATTTCATTTGCAAACTTTGGATACGCCCTTGCCTGTGATCTTGCTTCCATCCTGGCGTCGATTACGCCTGACTTCTCTTCTTGGCGCCTGCCTTGCCGGCACGGTGGCCCAGACGGGGGCGTCTGCTGCGTTGATGCCGCAGAGGCTACGTCAGGTTGCCGGGCCTGTGGAGGCCAATCTTTCCGAAAGGGCGGATGGGGCGGTGGCTGGCGGTCGACTGGCTACGTCGCAGTTTCTCAGCCCAGCGGCCTCCACTCCCGTCAAGCCGCATGTGTTGACCTTGCATGACCGGGAAATTCTGCGGCAGCAAATTCAGGGAGCGACGCAGGGCATGAATGCGCGAGCGCCCTCCGCCACGCACAAATCGCACCACTGATCTCTCCGAGTCGGTCGGTGATCGGTATGATGAGCCGATCCTTCTGAAACTCCGTTGATCGCCGTGGAAAATCAGCCTCGTCTCTGCTCTGTGCAATGCCTGCATCCCGGAGGTTTGCATCGCCTGGCCTATTGGGAATGGGGCGCTGCGGACCAAGACGATGTCGTCGTCTGCGTTCATGGTCTGACGCGGCAGGGCCGCGATTTCGACGTGCTGGCGCGGGCACTGCAACCGGGCCGCCGCGTGGTGTGTCCCGACCTGCCCGGCCGGGGCGAGTCGGACTGGCTGACCAATCCTGCGCTGTATCAGGTGCCGCAATACCTTGCCGATCTCGTCACTTTGCTGGCCCGTTTGAAGGCTCATCGGGTGTCTTGGGTGGGCACCTCGCTGGGCGGGCTCATTGGTATTGCTCTGGCCGGTATGGCGCACAGCCCGATAGATAGGCTGGTGCTCAACGATGTGGGCCCATCGCTCGATCCGCGTGGGTTGATGCGCATCGCCAGCTATGTCGGACGGCAAATGCGCTTTGCCACCCCCGAACAGGCGGCTGATTCGCTACGCGAAATTTCGCTGGGTTTTGGCCCTCATACCCCGGAGCAATGGATGGCGCTGACTCGCCCCATGCTGCGCCCGGACGGTGACGGCTGGCGCCTGCACTACGACCCCGCGCTTTCTCAGCCGTTCAGCGCGGCGACGGCGCAGGCCGTAGCGGCTGGCGAAATCGCCCTTTGGCAGGCCTACGATCAGATTGCCGCGCCGACTCTGGTTGTGAGAGGGGCGGATTCCGACATTCTCAATGCGCAGACGGCGTGGGCGATGACGCAGCGCGGCCCCAGGGCGCGTCTGGTCGAGCTTGCTGGCGTGGGGCATGCGCCGACGCTGGTGCAACCCGACCAGGTGGGCACCGTGCGCGACTTTTTGCTGTCGTGAGCCCGAATCAGTCCGTCGCGGTGCGTAGCGCCGCCCAGGCGGAGCCCGCAGACCAACGGATCGACCAGGCGCGGGCCTACGCCCTGGCGCTGATCGACACCGTGGTGCTCGAAACCGGCGAACCCGCAGTGGAGCATGCGGACGGCGTGAGCGCCATCCTGCGCGAAATCGGTGCCGATGCCGACGCCCAGGCTGCGGCCTACCTCAATCTGGTGGTGCCTCAACTGGCGCATCCGCAAGATCAGCTGAGCAAACACTTCGGCGAAGCGCTGGCGGCCTTGTCGGTGGAAACACGCAAGCTGGTCGAAGTTTCCCGCATGGCGCGGGGCGGGCCGGACGAGGCGGAACTGCGGCGTCGGCACACCGAATTGGTGCGGCGTCTGCTGCTTGGTTTTTCACGCGATTTGCGTGTCGCCCTGCTGCGTCTGGCTTCAAGGCTGCAGTCCCTGCGATATTTCACCCGCACCAAGCAAGCTGCGCCCGCGGCATTTCTGGCTGAAAGCATGGAGGTCTATGCCCCGCTGGCGAATCGTCTGGGCATCTGGCAGGTCAAATGGGAGATGGAAGACCTGTCTTTCCGTTTGATGCAGCCCGAGGTTTACAAGGACATCGCCCGCAAACTGGATGAGCGGCGAGTCGAGCGCGAACAGGGCATCAGCACGGCCATCTCCCTGCTGCAGAATGAATTGCAGCGGCAGCACATCGTCGCCGAGGTGGTTGGCCGCCCCAAACACATCTACAGCATCTGGCGCAAGATGCAAGGCAAGCATCTGCAGTTCGAGCAGGTGATGGACTTGCGAGCCTTGCGCATCATCGTCGGCGACGTCAGCGCCTGCTATGCCGCTTTGAGCGTGGTGCACGCCATGTGGGCCTCGCTGCCCGACGAGTTCGACGACTATATCGCCAAGCCCAAACCCAACGGTTATCAGTCGCTGCACACCGTGGTGCGAACCGACTCGGGTCAGATTTTTGAGATCCAGATCCGTACCGAGGCCATGCATGCCTATGCCGAGCAGGGCAGCGCGGCGCACTGGGCCTACAAAGAGGCGGGCGCCAAGGGTTATCTAGGGCAAACGCAGGCGGGCGACTACCAATCGCGCATCGCCTTGGCGCGCCAGCTGCTGGCACTGCAGCAGGAACTCGCCGGAGCAAGTTCGCCAGCAGCAAGTTCGCCAGTATCGACGGGCGCCTCAGCTGACCACGCCGTGGAATCTGATGCTGAAGATCGCATCTTCGTGCTGACTCCGCAGGCCCGCATTATCGAGCTGGCGAGAGGCGCGACGCCAGTGGATTTCGCCTATGCGCTGCATACCGATCTGGGGCACCGCTGCCGAGGCGCGCGCGTCGATGGCGCGCTCATCCCGCTGACCACGCCGCTGCGCAGCGGGCAGACGGTGGAGATCGTCGCGGCAAAAGAGGGCGGGCCATCGCGAGACTGGCTCAATGCCGAGTTGGGCTATCTGCGCAGTCCCAGGGCGCGCGCCAAAGTGCGCGCCTGGTTCAATCAACTCGCCCAGGAACAGACGATTGCCAAGGGCCGAGCGCAGGTTGAGCGCCTGCTGCAACGCGAGGGCAAGACCAGTTTTAATTTGCAGAGTCTGGCTGACGGATTGGGGTTTCGCACCGCCGATGAGCTGTTCGAGCGAGTTGGCAAAGATGAGTTTTCGCAGCGGCAGATCGAGGCATACCTGCGTGCCGATCCCGCCACTTCGGCTGCGGACGAGTCTCTGGTTTTTTCAAGCGGTGGCGCTGCCCCCAAAAAGCAGGGCGGGCAGGTGCTGGTCGTGGGCATGGGCTCGCTGCTCACGCAGCTTGCGGCTTGCTGCAAACCGGCCCCGCCGGACGCTATTGGCGGCTTTGTCACGCGCGAGAAAGGCGTGACGGTTCACCGCGCCAATTGCCAGAATTTTCGCAATATCGCGCGCCAGCATCCCGAGCGCGTGATTGCCGTGACCTGGGCGGGCCAAGATGATGCAAGCGCGCTCTATCCGATTGACCTGGAGGTCAGCGCCACCGACCGGCAAGGCTTGCTGCGCGATATTTCGGACGTGCTGACGCAAGAGCGCATCAACGTCATCGCAGTGAGCACCCGCTCGGTAGGCGACCTGGCGCAGATGCGTTTCACCGTGCAGTTGGCCAATAGCGCCAAACTCAAGCGCGCCCTCAAGCTCATTGCCGACGTGCCCGGTGTGCTGAAAGCTTCGAGAAAATGACTCCGTTATTTGGTGCACAAGAGCCGTGCTATGATTGCAGGCTTCGTAGGCGGTTAGCTCAGATGGTTAGAGCGCTTGCTTGACATGCAAGAGGTCGTTGGTTCGATTCCAATACCGCCTACCAAATTTTTTCCAATCTCCTCATACAACGCCATGCATCCTTTTCGAACTAGCTTGCTGACCCCCTGAGTTTTAGAGGTCCGCACGCCCGTGCATAGCGATGACAAGGTGCGGTCCATCCGCACCTTTTTTATTTGAGCGAGACGCATCATGTTTCAAATCACCCTGCCAGACGGTTCCAAGCGTGCTTTCGAAGTCCCGCTGACGGTTGCCGAACTGGCGCAATCGATAGGCGCCGGGCTGTTCAAGGCGGCCTTGGCCGGAAAAGTTGACGGCAAGCTGGTCGATACCAGCTACCGCCTTTCGCAAGATGCCGAGGTGGCCATCGTTACGGACAAGGATGCCGAGGGGGTGGAAGTGATTCGGCATTCGACCGCTCACCTTCTGGCCTACGCCGTCAAAGACCTGTACCCCGACGCGCAAGTGACCATTGGCCCGGTCATCGAAAATGGCTTCTACTACGACTTTGCCTACAAGCGGCCCTTCACGCCTGAAGACCTAGAAAAGATCGAGGCGCGCATGATCGAACTGGCGCGCAAGGACGAGCCGGTACAGCGCAAGGTGCTGCCGCGTGACGAAGCGGTCGACTATTTCAAGTCGCTCGGCGAGCATTACAAAGCCGAAATCATCGCCAGCATTCCTGCGGGTGAGGATGTGTCGCTGTATTCCGAAGGGGCTTTCACCGATCTTTGCCGCGGTCCGCACGTGCCGTCGACCGGGCGGCTAAAGGTGTTCAAGCTGATGAAGGTGGCCGGCGCCTATTGGCGCGGCGACCATCGCAACGCGCAATTGCAGCGGATTTACGGCACGGCCTGGGCCAGGAAAGAAGATCAGGACGCCTATCTGCACGCCTTGGCCGAGGCGGAAAAGCGCGATCACCGCAAGCTGGGCAAGGAACTTGACCTGTTCCATTTCCAGGAAGAGGCGCCGGGGCTGGCCTTCTGGCATCCCAAAGGTTGGGCGCTATGGCAGGCTGTCGAACAGTACATGCGACAGGTCTATCGCGATAGCGGCTACCAAGAAGTCAAGGGGCCGCAGATTCTCGATGTGAGCTTGTGGAAGCGCTCGGGTCACTGGGACAACTATTCGGAGAACATGTTTTTCACCGAGTCCGAAAAGCGCCAGTTCGCGGTCAAGCCGATGAACTGTCCCGGTCATATCCAGATTTTCAATTCAGCTCTGCGCAGCTATCGCGATCTGCCCATTCGCTATGGCGAGTTTGGCGCATGCCATCGCAACGAGCCCTCCGGTGCGCTGCACGGTCTGCTGCGTGTGCGAGGTTTCACGCAGGATGACGGCCATATTTTTTGCACCGAAGATCAGATCGAGGCCGAGGTAACGGCCTTTCACCAGCAGGCCATGCAGGTCTACACCGACTTCGGTTTTACCGATATTGCCCTGAAGATTGCCTTGCGCCCAGAAAAACGCATCGGCGAAGAAGCCGTTTGGGATAAAGCCGAGGCCGCATTGCGCGCTGCGCTACAGGCCTGCGGCGTGGCGTGGCAGGAGTTGCCGGGCGAGGGCGCGTTCTACGGCCCGAAAATCGAATACCACATGAAAGATTCGATCGGTCGCGCCTGGCAGGTGGGCACCATGCAGGTCGACTTCATGATGCCCGAGCGGCTGGATGCCGAGTATGTCGATGAGCATTCGCAGCGGGTGCGGCCGGTCATGCTGCACCGGGCGATTGTCGGCTCGATGGAGCGTTTCATCGGCGTGCTGATCGAACACTATGCCGGCGCGATGCCGCTGTGGCTTGCGCCGGTTCAGGCCGTCGTGATGAACATCACCGACGCGCAGGCCGATTACGCGCGATCTGTTGCACAAGCGCTGACAAAACAAGGCTTTAGGGTCGAGTTGGATTTGCGCAACGAAAAAATCAACTATAAAATACGCGAGAATGCATTGAGCAAAGTGCCTTACTTGCTTGTGGTCGGTGACCAAGAGCGAGACGCGGGAACCATCGCGGTACGGGCACGCGGCAATGTCAACCTCGGGGTGCTGTCCCTGGAGGCGCTGACGCAAAAACTCTCCCAGGAAGTGCGGTCGCGCGGATCAGCCCAGCAGTAAGGACTCAGCTGGGGCAGCATATTTGTCTAAATGAATTGAAAGGTTTGAGCCATCGCTACGTTCCAGAGCCGTAATACACCGGAAAAACGCGCGCATCGTCTGAATCGCGAAATCACGCTTCCCGAACTCCGCCTAGTCGGCCCTGAGGGCGAGGCGCTCGGGGTGGTTTCCCTCGCCGAGGCGCTCAAGCTCGCCGAGCAGCATGATGTGGACTTGGTGGAAATTGCGCCGACCGCATCACCTCCGGTCTGTCGCTTGATGGATTACGGCAAGTTCAAATACGAAGAACAAAAAAAGAACCACGAAGCCCGGGCCAAGCAAAAGCAAATTCAGATCAAGGAAGTCAAATTCCGCCCTGCAACGGATGACGGCGACTACCAGATCAAGCTGCGTAATCTGCGCCGTTTTCTAGAAGAGGGTGATAAAGGCAAGGTCAGTCTGCGTTTCCGTGGTCGTGAAATCACGCACCAAGACATCGGCATGCGCGTGCTTGAACGGGTGAAGGCGGATGTGGAAGATGTGGGTCAGGTTGAGCAGATGCCCAAGCTGGAAGGTCGCCAGATGATCATGGTCATCTCGCCGAAGAAGAAAAAATAAATAGCCATTGCTGCGCTGGTTCGAATTGGACTGGCGCAGTCCTAGGCTAGAAGTGTGTTCCCGCCTTTTGGTGAGAGCAAACCTGTGGCGCAAGCTGCAGTCGCGTGTGTTTGGCTCAGAGGGGCGAATGCCGCAAAACTCGTGTGCGTGGGCTTGAAAGTGTCTGGTTCATCGTCAGGCCGCCTGCGGATATGTCATATTTAATGGAGCAATCATGCCCAAGATGAAGACCAAAAAGAGTGCCGCAAAGCGATTCCGCGTGCGTCCGGGCGGCACTGTCAAACGTGGCCAAGCGTTCAAGCGCCATATCCTGACCAAGAAAACCACCAAGAACAAGCGTCACTTGCGTGGAGCCACGGCGGTGCATGACA
>CALBRU010000132.1 GCA_937927695.1 uncultured Thiomonas sp.
CCACCGAGATCTACACTCTTTCCCTACACGACGCTCTTCCGATCTCCTGAAAAATGCCTGACTTCGACGAATCTCCGCTTGACACTCTGTTTTGCAGAGCACTAAGCTCTGCAAAACAGAGTGATTCAGGGAGATCGCATGTCATCTATCGCCTCACAGCAGCTCGACAGCATCCACGCCATGCTGGGCGCCGGACAGCGCAGCCTGCGCCTGGAGTCTCATAGCCTGATTCTGTGGGGGATGAGCTTTGGCGGTCTGGCTCTGGTCAGCAACCACCTGTTGACCGCCGATCAGATCCCCGACCCCGCAACGCGCGCCATCGCCTGGCTGGGACTAATGACCCTGCTGCTTGGTGCGGTCAGCCTGCTGGACTGGCAGCTCACCCGGCGAGCCAAGCTGGCGCGCGACGAGCTCTGGTCGTTTATCCATCGCCAGGTGCTCAAGGTGTGGTGGCTGCTGCTGTCGGCCGGCGTGCTGGGCACCTTCGCCACCTTTTTCTTTGGTGGCGCCTACCTCGTCTTCCCCCTTTGGCTGGTGCTCGTTGGCCTGGGGCTGTATGTGCACGGCCTGTTTTCGGAGCAGACGGTCGAGTGGGTCGGCGGCCTGCTCGTCGCCCTCGGGGTGTGCTCGGTGCTGTTTCGTCTAGATGCGCAGTCCTTGCAGTACCTGGCGGCAGCTGCCTTCGGCCTCGGAATGCCGCTACTCGCCCTGCTGCAGGGCCACAGGCGGGCAACGTCCGCACCGTTTTGGCTGCGCGGCGCCAAGCTGCTGGTCTGGCTGGGCGTGGTGCTTGTCCCGCCGCTGCTGGCACAGCGTCTGGCCGACGCGCAGCAGCCCGCCGCCGCTCCGCTGCAGACCTTGCAGGAATATGCCAGCAATCCGCTGACGCGGCAGACCGTGCTGCTGCCTGCCGGGCTGTCCATACCGGTGCACGTCGAGGTGTCAGGCGATGCCTTTTCTCCCAGCGCCAGTTCGGTGCTGCCCCTGGTACTCAAACGCCCGGTGGAAGTGCTGGTCGAGCACGGCCGGCCAACGGGGCAATGGCGCTACCCCACAGGTCCTTGGCAGCACGAAGGCTATCCAACGGCACTGCTCATTCCCTGGATGCGCGCCACGCTGCAACCGGGCATCGGCCCGCAGTTGCAAGTCGGGCTGGTGGTGAATATGACCGCACGCGCCCCGTCCTGATCCGCCCTCTTTCAACCCCAACTGGAGTTTTTGATGCGAAACCTGCTCTTGCCTCTACTGCTCGCCAGCGCCTCGCTGGCGGCCTGCAGCAGCCTGCCCCCCGGCCCCGCTCCCACGGCGGCCGAAACGTCCAAGCTACCCGTGGTCACCTTGGGGCAGCCGCTACCCAGCGGCGACGCCTATGTGCTGTACTTCCCCGCGGGCACACCGCTGCCCATCCGCACCGTGGTGGACGGCAGCGCCTTCACCCAGGGCGCCGAATCCACCCTGCACATCGTGCTCAAGCGCGGCATTTATGGCTACCGGCAATACGCCAGCCTGGACGGCCAGCATTGGATGCCTTGGGACCAAATGCTCAAGACCCAGTTCCAGATGCACATCCCCGGAAAGGACGGCAAAGACGCCGCCGTGCTGCACCTCAAGATGGACGCACTGAATCCGCCCGCGCCGTGAGCATCGACGCCCTTGATCCCCTGCTGCACCAGCCGCTGCGCACGCAAATCGCGGCCTATCTGGCTGGTGCGGGACAAGCCACGTTTTCCGACCTTAAGCGCCTGATCGGGGTGTCTGACGGAAACCTCGATGCCCACTTGAAAAAGCTGCTCGCCGCAGACTATGTGCAATCACACAAAACCACCGACGGACCACGCCCGCAAACCGTCTACGCGCTAACGACTACGGGTCGTGAGGCGCTACTGGCCTATGTGGCCGCGCTGCAGGGCTTGATCGCTTTCGCACAGGTCGAGCCGACCCGCCCACAAGAGACCGTCAATGCCGCAGCGCAGCCCGCGCAAGGGGTTATTTGAATCGCGCAGGTCGGCCCTACAGACCTGCCAAAGCCGCAGAAGGAGTCAGCGCGTCACGTCAGGGTTTGATGTATTCAAACCCCGCGTGTTCGAGCTGCATGATGCGCAGCACCCCGGCGGGCACGATGACCGCTTGCGGCACCAGTACCGGCAGGTGGCCGAGTTTTTTCGCCATGCCTTCCATGGTGTTGTGGCAAGCGTCGAACTCGATGCCCTGGTCATTCAGTGACGCAATCCGCGCAGCAACCGGGCTGTTTTTGAGCAGCATTTTGAGCCCCGGCCCGAAGGCAACGACCACCACGCGCGCGTTCTCCTGACCCACGGCGTTGAGCACATTGAGGGCGTTGTTCAGCGTCAGCTCCCAGCGCGCCGGGTCGTCTTCGCTGACCTGCAGCACGAGGTCGTATTTAGCGAACGGCAGTTTGTGAATGAAGATCGGCGCGTCGAACTTGAAATCGTTCAGCATCGACGGATTGGCGGCCTGCGCCTGCATCAGACCGGCGCCCAGCAGGGCAAAAGCCAGGGTCAGATGGCGCGCGGGGCGCATCAGCTTGCGGTGAAGGGGGGTGTGAATCATGTTTGTCTCCTCGGTATGGATTGAATGTTTTAACGCTTTTTATCACGCGTTGGCGACGGTATTTGCATCAGGGTGTATCCCCCGTCACCGGCTGTAGATCGCCACTTGTCGGCGCACTTCGCCAGGGCTCCCCTACGCAAACGGGCGCTCAGAAACTGACCACGGGCAGACCGCGCCGCTCCCACTCGTTCATGCCGCCGGGATATTCGCGCAGGCCATTGCGCCCCATGATGCGGTCGATCACGAACCAGGCGCCAGCCGCGTACTGCCCGGTGTTGCAGTACACGATGCCCGGAGCGACGCGCTGCACGCCGCCACCGGCCAGCACCTTGCGGTAGACGTGCGCTGAGAGAAACCGCCAGGAGCCGTCATCCGCGTTGCGATACAACAGCTCGGCGGGCAGGGGAGAGGAACCGGCCAGTCTTCCGGCAGCCGGCACCACGGGCGTACGCTCAAGGCCCGCGATCTGAGCCAATGGGCGCGCATCCAGCAGCAGACCATGCGCACGCTGCGCCGCCTGCACTTCGGCAGTCGTCGCCAGCAGTGCCGGGTTCGGCGCCTGGGCCTTCCACTTGCTGGAACTCATGGGAGCGATGGCGTCGGTATCCACGTCATAACCGGCCGAAGTCCAGGCGTGCATGCCGCCGTTGAGAATCGCAATCTGCTCCTGCGGCACGCCAAACACCTGCAGTTCCCAGGCGAAGAACGCCGCCTCCTGCAGCGAGGTGGCGTCGTCGCCGGTAGGCACGATCACAATGGGCTTGCCCGGCTCCAGTTGCACGGCCTGCATGGTTTCTTCAAACTCCTTGGCAGTGGGCAACATGAAGTCGATCTTCTTGCCGTCGATCACATGCTTTTGCCGCAGGCCCCAGAAGTTGACCGACAGCGCGTCCGGAATATGCCCACCCACCTCTTCGAGCACCTTCTGCCCATTGACCGTGGCGTACTTGGGATCGTTGGTGAGCGAGCCCAGGCTGTCGCGTATATCGACGATCTGCACCTGCTTCGCGTGGTCGTGCAGCCAGGGCGGCGTCACCAGCGCGCCCGGCAGCACAGCCGCCTGCGCGGCACTCGTCACCGAAGCGAGCGCAAACAGCCACACCCCCATCCAGCCCTTGGGCGAACCTCCTTGGCCGACTTTCATTCGACTCCTCCATTTGTAATGATGATTGGAGTGCCGATTATTCGCAGAAGCAGCGCAGCAAAAACAGGGATTTATTTGGCTGACAGATATCGAATTTATGAATGATTCCGTGTCGAGCGCGGCATTTCCTCACCGCTGGCGCAGGCCAAAGCCCGATGCAAATCCCTGCAAACCCGCGCGCGTCACGCTGACCGCGCGGCTGTCGAGGTGCTGGCGCACCCAGCCGAGTTCCAGGCAGCGGCGGTAGATCGCCACGCCGACGGGACCGCTCAGATGATGGCGGCGTTCGCTCCAGTCGATGCAGGTTTTCGACACGGGTTGGCGGCGCAAGACGCGCACATCCATGCCGAAATCCTCCAACAGCCGGATGCCTCCTGGGCTGAAGCGGGCGATGTCGTCGTCGATGCGCAGGCCGTCGCGCGCGATCAGCGCGTCACAGATCGATACCCCCAGCCGCCCGGCCAGATGGCTGTAGCAGGTGCGCCCCGCCTGCAGCAGCGGATCGACGCGCGAGGGCGCGGCGCGCACCGGGTTCTGCGCCGCCACCAGCATCAGCGACTCCAGCAGCGCGGCCACTTGCGCCGACGCCAGCCGGTAATAGCGGTGGCGGCCCTGCTGCACCACATCGAGCAAACCCGCGTCGCGCATCGCGCCGAGGTGGCCGCTGGCGGTGGCCGCGCTCACCCCGCCGCAAGCCGCGAGTTCGCCCGCCGGCAGCGCCCGGCCGTCGCCCAGCGCCAGCAGCATGGCTGCGCGCGCGGGCTCGCCCACCAGCGCGGCGATGCGGGCGATGTCGATGTCGTGGGTCATGGTGTGTTTCCGATGTGGCGTCTTGCTGGATCGTGATTGTGAGCGCAGCACGCAGCCCACGCTTCGGCGCGCACCGAATCATGGCGCAGCCTGCATGGCGACGATGGCGGCATCGCCACTCGATTCCGATGCCATGTCGCACGCCGTTGCAGCACCCACCGATCGCCGCATGATCCTGATCATCCTCTGCCTGGCCGTGCTCATCGCGCAGGTCGATACCTCGGTGGTGAATCTCGCGGTGCACGCCATCGGCGTTGGCCTGCACGCGCCGCTGCCCGCGCTGCAATGGGTGGTGGACGGCTACAACCTCAGCTACGCCGCGCTGCTGATGACCGGCGGCACCCTGGCCGATCTGCTCGGACGGCGGCGCGTGCTGCAGGCGGGCGCGGCGGTGTTCGTGCTGGGTTCCTTGCTCGCCGGGCTGGCACCAAATATCACCGTGCTGATTGCCGGGCGCGTGCTGGCGGGCGTCGGCGCGGCCTTGCTGCTGCCCGCCAGCCTGGCGCTGATCCGCGTGATCTGGAGCGACCCGCACGAGCGCGCCCACGCCATCGGCGTGTGGGCCGGGACCAATGGCGCAGCGCTGGCCATCGGCCCGACCCTGGGCGGCTGGCTGATCCAGACGGTGGGCTGGCGCAGCGTGTTTCTGCTGATCGTGCCCATCGGACTCGCGGTGCTGGGGTGGGCGCCGCGCGCCATTCCCGAATCGCGCGATGCGCAGGGGCGGCGCGTCGATCTGCCCGGTCAGTTGCTCGGCGGCCTGCTGCTGGCCGCGCTGGCGGTGGCCGCCATCGCGCATCGCTTGCTGCTGCCCGCCGGAGTCGTGGCGCTGCTCGCCGCGCTGCTGTTCGTACACGCCGAACGCCGTGCCGGAGCGGGGGCCATGATTCCGCTGCCGCTGCTGCGCAACGCGCGGCTGGCCGCGGTGAACGGTGTGGCCGCGGCGATGACCTTCGGCATGTACGGCGTGCTGTTCCTGCTGCCGCTGAGCTGGTTGCGGGCGAACGTGCTCGATGCCACCGGCGCGGGCCTGGCCCTGTTGCCGATGTCGCTGGCCTTTGTCGCGCTGTCGCACCGCTCCGGGCCGTGGAGCGCGCGCTTCGGCACGCGCCGACTGATGGCGGGTGGCATGGCGCTGATCGGCGCGGGCATCGCCGTGCTGGCGTGTTCGCACGCAGGGCAAATCCTGTGGCGGGCCGAAGCCGGCCTGCTGCTTACCGGCGTGGGCATGGCCTTGAACACCGGCCCGGTGCTGGCCAGCGCCGTGGCAGCGGTGGAACCCGCCCGCGCCGGCACCGCCTCGGCCATGATCAACACCGCGCGCATGGTCGGCGCCACGCTGGGGGTGGGCGTGCTGGGCAGCGTGTTCGCGGCGCAAGGGACGCTGGCGACGGGTTTCGCCGTGGCGATGAGCATGGGCGCCATCGTGGCGTTTGTTGGCGCGGCGCTGGCCGCTGTGAAGGATCAGTAGTCGCCTGAAGGATCGCTCAGCTCTGCACCAGCCGCTTGGACTTGGCGATGGAGAACAGCATGCCCGCGCCGAGCATGAGGGTGATGAGCGCGGTGCCGCCATAGCTGACGAAGGGAAGCGGCACGCCGACCACCGGCAGGATG
>CALBRU010000133.1 GCA_937927695.1 uncultured Thiomonas sp.
CCGATCTTGAGCAGCGTCACAGTCACCTCGGGCCTCATCAAAATAACCTATGGCAACAAAGCCAATTCCAACCTGAACAACAAAGTGCTTTTTCTCTCGGCAACCAGCTCGGCAGGCGCCTTGCAGTGGACCTGCACCACTCGTGCAGACGTCAACGGCGTCCCCCGCGCCTATCTGCCGACTTCGTGCAGTTGAAAACCGCTTGCCGCAGTTACAGCCTGGAACACACTGGGCCAGGCCCGCATCTGCTCGATAGTCAGCGGTTTGCGCTCAGGGTCGTGCAACAGCCCCTGCAGCTCCAGAATGCTGCGCGTTTTCGCCCGCATGATCACCGTGCCATCGGGCATGAGGGTGTAGTGAATCTGGTCCTTCGGTTTCAGGCCGAGGGCATCCCGAATTTCTTTGGGAATGGTGGTTTGACCTTTGGACGTGAGGGTGGCGGTTGACATCTCAGTGCTCCAGATGGAAATCCTTACAAATTCCACTTCTATAAGGAACATGGCGCGACGGCTCGGGCGTGCCTGCGCGCATCGCCAATTTTCGCCTCACCTGACAAAAATTGGCAGGCCCGGCAAAGATTGTCGGCGGCTGAGAGGGCCAATTCGCCGGATTTCGTGAAGCAGTTCACGAAAAGTCTGGGCGAACAAGCCGCAAACAGGCTGGCACGGCATGTGCTCTAGTTCTCTTGCCCATCGGGGGGTGATGTCAGTCCACCGCAGTCTGGGGCCGCAGCATCTCCAGACTTTGTTCCGCCCCGGGCTGCGGTGAGTTTTTTGCCCAACCGTGATTGATTTTTTGACTTTCCACTCTCAGGAGTTTCAGATGAAAAAGCAACTGCAACAAGGCTTCACGCTGATCGAGTTGATGATCGTCGTGGCGATTATTGGTATTTTGGCGGCGATCGCGATTCCGGCGTATCAGGATTACACGATTCGGGCGCAGGCGTCCGAGGCTCTGAGCCTGATGGATGGCGCCAAAACCGCAGTAGCAGAGTTCTACACCAACCGCGGCGTACTTCCAGCTAACAATGGTTCAGCCGGCCTGGCAACAAAGACCGACATCAAAGGTAAATACGTAACGCAAGTTGATGTTGCTAACGGGGTCATCACAGCTACGTTTGGTAGTCAAGTGAATGCGGCAATCTCCGGACTTAAGCTGTCTCTAACGCCTGCAACAACGGCTGGTTCGATCAACTGGACCTGCAGTTCAACTGACATTAAGCAGAAATATCTGCCTTCCTCGTGCAAGGGCATTTCTTGATCCATTATGGCGCATGACAGCCCGCCGTAAGGCGGGCTTTTTTGTTGTTCAGCAGCGGCCTTTTTGGACACCCCCCATGAATAACCTCCCTGCCACTCCTTTGGGTCTGATCTGGCGACTGGGCGCTGCCGCGCTGGTAGGCGTGTGGGCACTGGCCATCCTTTCGCCCCAGCATATTTTTCCGGTCTCCAGCTTTTATCAAGAGGTGGCGGTCGCCGCTGTGCTTCTCCTTGCCACCGCTGCCGTCGTAGCTGC
>CALBRU010000134.1 GCA_937927695.1 uncultured Thiomonas sp.
ACCTCATGATTCGGTATGCCGTGTGACTCAATGGCTAAGTTGAGAGGATTGGGGGTGTGGGGGGCGTGAAGCACGCTCCCCCACAGCTCTGATATAACGACACCCCCATGCGACTCACTCCCGAACAACGCGAAATCATCCGGCAAGCCACCGCGACCGCGTTTGGCGCCGACGCCCGCGACTGGCTGTTCGGCTCCCGCGTCGATGACAGAAAGCGCGGCGGTGACATCGATCTCCTCGTCCAGCCCGCGCATGCCGGCGGCGAACCCGGCGAGGCCGTAGTCGCCCTCACCCGCAAACTGCGCCTGCTCGGCCTGCTCGAACGGCAACTGGGCGAACGCAAGATCGATGTCATCATCGAAGTCCCCGGCGACACCCGCGACAACGTCCAGATCGCGCACGCCACCGGAATCCAGCTATGACACTCCCGGTGGAACAAGCCGCCCTGCGCCACGCGCATCAACTTTGCCTGGGACACCGAGATGCCTTGCTGGACGCGCTGACCGACCTTGACCAGCGTGGAATCGCCGCCGACGACCTTGACCACCTCAACTCCCAGGACCGCCGTCTGCTCGACCAGTTCGCCCATCGCTATACCCGCCTGCAAGATGACATGGGCGCCCGCCTCTTCCCCGCCATCTTGCGCGCGCTCGGCGAGGAGATCGCCGCCATGCCGGTACTGGATCGTTGCCTGAGCAGTGGAACCGGTTATGGTTTGGAATGCGCTTGAATCCGGTGATTGCCTGGTTCGAGCGTTTCCGCCTACGCCTATCCAGGTTCCATCCTGATCATTTTCGTATCGCCCGGGCAGCCTTTTGGGTTGGGCTATTTACTTTATCGGCGAAATTGATCGCGGCGGCCAAGGAAATGGCTATGGCCTGGCGGTATGGACTTGGACCGGAGGTTGATGCGTACAACTTGGCTCTTACCTGGGCGACATGGCTTCCTGTCGTGTTGGCTGGTATTTTTGCAGCTGTACTGGTGCCTGCGTTATCCAGACTCAACCTGCACGACTCATTGCAGCGCCATTATTTTCTTCAGGAGATCAACGGGCTGGCCGCATTGGTTAGCCTTGTGGTGACTTTACTGATCGGCCTGTTTGCATTCTGGGGATTCCCGTATTTCGCGTGGGGGCTGGATCAGGTAACGCAGGATCTCGCACATCAAATGCTGATCTCCTTACTTCCCCTGGTTGCGCTCACTATCCTCATAGGCTTGCACGTCACCTTGCTGCAGGTGGGACATGATCGTGCATACCCAGCGGCTGAGGGGCTGCCCGCCTTGGCGGTGGTGGGTTTTATCTTTGTTCTTGATGGTGCCGAAGGTCTGCCACTGGTCGCGGGCGTGTTGATCGGGACCGTTGCGCAATATATATGGCTTATGCAGCGGACTCGTCGTCAATATGGTCGGATCGGCTTCGCCTGGCGATTTCACAGCCCAGAATGGGGGCCGCTATGGCGATTCGCAATATTGGTAGGGTTGGGACAATTGGTGATGAGCTTTGCCACTCCCCTTGACCAGCTCTATGCTGCCAGACTCGGGCCCGGTGCGTTGGCGACCCTGGGTTATTGCAACCGCATGATTGCGATCGTGCTCACTCTCGGCGCGCTAATCGTGTCTCGTGCGACTCTCCCGGTTTTTGCAGAGGGTGTGGCATCAGGTCAATTCGACCGAATAGGTGGCATGGCGGCGAAATTGGCGTTAGTTCTGTTGTTGCTTGGCGCTGTCGCGGCCCTGGCACTTGGGTGGTTCGCTCCTTGGATCGTTGCATTGCTGTTTGAAAACGGACGTTTTTCCCCGGAAGACACGCAACAGGTCGCACACCTGTTCCGGTACGCACTTTTTCAGGTGCCCTTCTCCTTTGCGCTGGTCGTGCTCGCTTCCTTGCTGGTCAGCGCACGGCTGAATGCACTGAACCTGTGGGCGTCGATGCTTTTTATTGTCCTGAAAGTTGTGGGGCTGACACTACTTGTTGATTGGCTTGGGCTCGAAGGTGTGGTGCTTTCAACAGGAATCGCTTATGCGCTATCTGCTTTTTTTATCTTCATCGCGCTGCATCGGCGTCGGACTTGTTAAACGGTAATTTTTCATGGCAAGCATGCATTGGAAGGAATACGAGTATTTCGTGCCATCGTGGCGCGAGCGGGTGGAGGCGATGGCCATTTTTATTGACGCGGGTGAAGTCGTGGTCGATTTGGGCTGTGGTCAGCAACACCTACGCAACTTGATTCCACCTGACTGTGAATATATCCCAGTCGATTACACAAGCCGCACTACGGATACGCTGGTTTGTGATTTCAATTGCTACAAGTTTCCCGCCGTGTTTGTTGATGTAGCTTTCGTGTCAGGCGTTCTGGAATACGTACTTGATGTCGACTGGTTCATCGAGCGCTGCACCAATCAATCCGAAACGAAAGTGGTCATTTCCTATTGCTGCTGGGATGGTTCCGCCGTCAGTCTACGCGCTCGCAATCAAAATCACTGGGTCAATCGACTGACCGAGGACGAAGTGATCGGCAAGTTTGAGGCGCATGGTTATGCACTTGCTGATCGGGTTGGGATGGGGGCGACCACGATCTGGAATTTTCAGCGCAAACACGCCAGGCAACCTTACGGTGTACTGATATATCCAACCCAACTGCAAAATCTTGGTGACTATACCCAGGCGGCTGCCGTGACCTCGATCACGGGGCGGCCCGAAGACGCGGTGTTTCTGTCTCGTGAGGATTTGCATCGCTATCGCGGCAAGCCACTACCCGTGATTTGCAATGGCTGGTTTGCTCATGATGTGGTTTTTCCGCCTGCGGACAGGCTTGTCCCTCTTTATATATCCCTACACATCGCAACCCACGCCAGACAATGGTTTGCGACGTCCGCAATGCTTGAGCATTTGCGTCGGTACGCGCCAATCGGCTGCCGTGACAGGGCGACGATGGACTTTCTGATCGAGCAAGGAGTGCCCGCCTATTTCTCCCATTGTGTGACGCTGGGCCTGGGGTTGCACATTGCACAGTCGCCCGCGAGCATCTCTCCGGCGACCAATAGGGTGTACCTGATCGATCCCCCTGTAGTCCGGCCCAAGAAAAAGCTGTCACTCCTCGGCCTGTTGTACAAGGGGCTGACTCAACCGCGCTTGTTGCGCCCTGGTTGGTTGTTCGCGCAGGCTCAACAAAATCCGGTGCGGCGATTCGCCTACAGTCTGTTGTTTGCCGGGATGTATGGGCCGCTGATCAAGAGATTGGGGATGGACAGGGTGGTTTGCGAGTCGCAGTTCGTGCCTCTGGGGCAGGGCAATTCCGCATGCGGTGAATTACTCGGCCGAGTCATGACTCGCATCCAGTCCTATCGTCAAGTGCGCGCCGTAATTACTGGGCGCATCCATGTTGCCATTCCGGCCCGAGCGGCCGGAGCTCGGGTCGTGTTTGCCCGACCCCTCGGACTTTCCAGCCAGGAACACAACCGGATTCAGGATCATCAATCGCTGTTTGCGGCCACGGTGGATGTTTTCCCAGGGCGCGCGCCTGTCGATGCCATTCTCAACGCAGTCGAACGTTGCGGGCGACAAGGGATGGATGACCAAGACGTGGCAGAGTTGGTGACCATGCAGACACAGCGAATTCATGCATTTCTTGCTAGCTTCGACAGTCCAGCCACTCCTGACAGCCTTTGAAACTCCTCATATTCATACACTCATTGTCTGTTGGAGGTGCGGAGCGTGTCGCCGCGCAGATGGCTACCCGTTGGGTGCAAGATGGCGCGGATGTCGTGTTGGTAACAACCGCATCACTTCTGGAGGATGGTTATGCGCTTGATCCCAGGGTCCATCGGATTGCACTGGATGCAGCCCGCAACAGTGGTTCATTGTGGGACGCCATGAAAAACAATCTGGACAGACTGCGTCTCTTGCGGAGAATTCTGCGTGATGAGCGTCCGGATGTAGCCCTCGCGGTGATGAGTACTTCCTCCGTTCAGTTAGCCATTGCTGGGTGGGGTCTAACACTGGTTCGGATTGGCAGTGAACACCGCCAACCTGATCGAGCGTCACTTGGCAGATCCTGGAATTTTTTGTGCCGACATAGTTATCGCCTGCTTGATGCCGTGGTCGCTCTGACACCAGAAGGCGCGGACTGGATCATGCGTCACACCAGCGCACGACGGGTGCCGGTCATTCCGAACTCGGTGAGTCTTCCGCTGCGTGATGAGGCGCCTGCCATATCACCAGATTCGGTAGGTTCCAACGCATGCAAGCGGCTGCTGGCGGTAGGGCGACTCACCCCGGTGAAGGGGTTCACGACCCTTCTGGCAGCCTATGCGAAAATTGCATTTCAGCATGAGGACTGGGAACTGGTCATCGTTGGCACAGGCCCTGATCGTGCAATGCTCGAGCAACGCATCGCCCAACTGGGTTTGCAAGGACGAGTGTGGTTGCCCGGTCGGGTTGGCAACATGGCCGATTGGTATCGGAGCGCCCATCTGTTCGTGTCAGCCTCCCTGCATGAAGCATTCCCTATGGCGCTACTGGAGGCAATGGCGCATGGACTGCCCACCGTAGCTTTCGATTGCGAGGCAGGCCCCCGCAACATCATTCGCCATGGCGTGGATGGGTTACTGGCGCCGCCAGGCAATTCCGTGGCTCTGGCAGAAAATTTGGCGCGCCTCATGGCAAACGATGAAATGCGAATTTTCCTTGGCAGTCACGCCATCGAGGTAACCAGTAGATTCTCCGAAGAGAATATTCATGCCATGTGGCAACGGCTTTTTCAGGAACTCATCCATGCCCGCAACACCTGAATCGTCGCTTGGTCGTGCCTACCGTGTTTTTTATGAATGGCTATGCGGACGCCATCCCGGAACCAGACCCTGGCATTTCCAATGGTTGCCGGATGTCTTGATGCTGCGCAGCCTGAACCGTCATTTGCCCGCATTGACTGGAAGGGTGCTGGATGTGGGGTGTGGTGAGCAGCCCTATAAGGGAATTCTGCGATCGGCGGAGCAATATGTCGGCGTGGACATCGAGGACAATGGGAAAACCGATGTGGTCGTGGAGAGCCAGCGTTGGCCATTCATGGACAAGAGCTTCGACGCCGTGTTGATGAATCAAGTGATGGAATACCTCTGCGATCCAGGCCAGACCATATCCGAAATCCGTAGGGTTCTGCGACCAGGGGGGCAGGCGATCATCAGCATGCCTTTCCTGTTCAATGAACATGGTGCTCGGGACTGCATTCGGCTGACGGCGCATGGCTCCGAGGCGTTGTTCCCGGGTTTTCACACGATCGTCGTTGAAAAACAGGGCGGCATCGGTAGTACGTCAGCCATCCTGTGGCTGAACTGGATCGATACAACGCTGAACCGTCGCTTCTGGACACGTCTGACTCGTCCGGCATTACTGCCTGTCTGGCTACCGTCCTGCCTGCTAGCCAACTTGCTCGGCTTACTGCTGGATCGGCTGGACAGGACGGGTTGTTTCTATAGCAATCTGCTCATCGTCCTGGAAAGATGCGATGGCTGAGGTCTGCGCACAGTTTAGAGAACACGCCAATGTTGCAACGTCTTAAGAACTGGCTGAAGCGCTCTTCCAATAGCTACTCCGGCAGGAAGTTGCTGGCGAAACTTGGCATGGCGGATGTTGCGTTGATCGGCCGCATTCGTGACCAGCGCCTGAGCTATTTGTCGGAGGGCAAGCTGGCCAACCTTTGTTTGCTCTGCCGGGAAGCCGAACGGCAGAACCTCCCGGGAGTGTTCATCGAAGCGGGCTGTGCCTTGGGTGGCTCCGCCATCCTCATCGCATCGGCAAAAAGCGTTGCTCGCCCTTTGCAACTCTATGACGTATTCGGTCAGATCCCCCCGCCTACATCGGGGGATACGGCAGAGGTCCATGCCCGTTACCAGACCATCGTCGAGGGAAAATCAGTCGGCATCGGCGGCGATCCGTACTATGGCTATCAATCCAATCTCGACGCCGTCGTGCGGGCAAATCTGACCGATTACGGCATTGATTGCACGCAGCATTCCGTGACGCTGATAAAGGGACTGGTGGAGGAAACCCTACGGCTCGACCAACCGGTGGCGTTCGCCCACATCGATGTGGATTGGTATCAACCCGTGAAAACCTGTCTGGAGCGCATCTTTCCGAATCTGGTCGTTGGTGGCAGTTTGGTCCTGGATGATTACTTCGCTTGGGGGGGATGTAGAAAGGCGGCAGATGAGTATCTGTTCAGGGTGAAGCGAGAGGTCAAGCTCGACAAGCAGGCCAGTGCGCTAATCATCACCCGCCGCCGACCACGTGATGGGATTTGATGTAAATGCCATGT
Organism: uncultured Thiomonas sp.; assembly: GCA_937927695.1. Classification (GTDB taxonomy): domain Bacteria; phylum Pseudomonadota; class Gammaproteobacteria; order Burkholderiales; family Burkholderiaceae_C; genus Thiomonas. Next base: position 6,315 of record CALBRU010000134.1, read on the forward strand.
GTTCGTGACGCTTCAGCCGCTGCCATGTTTCTCTGTCCTGCCGATGATCAAGTCCCCGATGGGTGGGGATATCCGCGCGTGTTATGTCCATGATCAATAAGCTCCATGCCCGTCTCAACCGCCCGGAGCATGGCTGGGATCCTGTGCCAACTCGTCACGCGGTGCGTTACGGAGAGAAGGAGTGGCAGGGTGTTGATGAAACGCTCTTGAAAGATCTGGAACATTGGCTCGGTGGCATCTCCGGCAAACAGATTCTCGACCTGGGCGGCGGCCCTGGACAGTATTCCGCAGCCTTTGCCAGACGCGGCGCCCAGGTCACCTGGCACGATGTCTCCCGCGGATATCGGGATATGGCCATGGCCCGCATAGGTGAATTGGGTCTGGCCGGACAAGTCAGCTATTCCTTGGGTTATATGGATGAAGCGCCGCGCATACTCGCTCGTCGGTACGATCTCGTATTCAACAGGATTTGCTGGTACTACGGCTTTTCCGATGCCGGATTCGCGGCGGCCCTCTACGACCTTGTTGCGCCGGGGGGATGGGCTTACATCGACACCAACCATTCCGGCGTCGGTCGTGCGGGGATGCCGCCCGCGGCGCGGATTCGCACTTGGCTGAACGATCGATTAGCCCTCAAGATCGGCCACCCCTATCCCCCCCATCGTCGCGTGGCTCAACTCTTTTTGTGTTACCCCATCCAGCG
>CALBRU010000135.1 GCA_937927695.1 uncultured Thiomonas sp.
ACACGATCGTCGGTCCCGGCAACGCCTATGTTGCCGCGGCCAAGCGCCGGGTGTTCGGCGTTTGCGGCATCGACATGATCGCCGGGCCGTCCGAGATTCTGGTGCTCGCCGACGGCAGCACGCCGCCAGACTGGGTGGCGATGGATCTGTTCAGCCAGGCCGAGCATGACGAACTGGCGCAGAGCATCCTGCTCTGTCCCGACTCGGCCTATATCGATGCCGTGGCTGAGGCCATCCACCGGCTGCTGCCCGACATGCCGCGCAAGGACATCATCACCGCCTCGCTGAACGGGCGCGGCGCGCTTACCCGCGTGCGCGACATGGCGCAGGCTTGCGAGCTGGCCAACCGCATCGCGCCAGAGCACCTGGAGATTTCCGCGCAGAACCCGCATCAATATGTGCCCGCGCTCAAGCACGCCGGCGCGCTGTTCCTCGGCGCCTACACCTCCGAGTCGCTCGGCGACTACTGCGCCGGGCCCAACCATGTCTTGCCCACTTCGGGCACGGCCCGGTTCTCCTCGCCGCTGGGGGTGTACGACTTCATCAAGCGCTCCAGCATCATCGAGGTCAGCGCCGAGGGCGCTCAGCAACTCGGCCGCATCGCCAGCGTGCTGGCCCACGGCGAGCGCCTGACCGCGCACGCCCGCGCCGCAGAAATGCGGCTGCGCTGAAACGGAAATGCCATGAGCCGATTCTGGAGCGAAGTCGTTCACGGTCTGACCCCTTACGTGCCGGGCGAACAGCCGCGCATCGACGGGCTGATCAAGCTCAACACCAATGAATGTCCCTATCCACCCAGCGACAAGGTGTTGCAGGCCATCGCGGCGCAGACCACGGGGGATTTACGTCTGTACCCAGACCCGCAGGCCGCAGGGCTCAAGGCAGCGATCGCACACCATCACGGGCTGAAGGCCGAGCAGGTCTTCGTCGGCAACGGCTCGGACGAGGTGCTGGCGCATGCCTTCATGGCCTTGCTGCGGCACCCGGCGCCGTTGCTGCATCCCGATATCTCCTACAGCTTCTACCCTGTTTACGCCCGCTTGTATGGCATCGAGACTCGCGAGATCGCGCTGCGTGCCGACTTCTCCATCTCGGTCGATGACTATTTGCAGGCCGGGCCGAATGGCGGCATCGTCTTCCCCAATCCCAATGCCCCAACCGGCATGGCTCTGCCTCTCGCGCAAGTGGAACGCCTGCTGGCGGGCAATCCCGATTCCGTGGTAGTGGTCGATGAGGCATACGTCGATTTCGGCGCGCAGACCGCTGCGGCCTTGATCGACCGCTATCCGCAATTGCTGGTGATCCGCACCCTGTCCAAGGCCTGGGCGCTGGCCGGGTTGCGCGTGGGCTATGCGCTGGGTCACCCCGATCTGATCGAAGCGCTCAGCCGGGTGAAAGACAGCTTCAACTCCTATCCCCTCGACCGCCTTGCGCTCGCCGGCGCCACAGCCGCCCTGTCGGATGCCGCCTGGCTGGCGCAGACCAGCGCGTGCATTCAAGCCAGCCGCGAGGCGTTGAGCGAAGACCTGCGCGCGCGCGGGTTCGAGGTACTGCCTTCGCTGGCGAATTTCGTGTTCGCGCGCCACCCTGCACACCAAGGCGCACGGCTGGCGACGCAGTTGCGCGAGCAGCGCATTCTGGTGCGGCAATTCGCGCGCCCGCAGCGCATTGCCGACTTCCTGCGCATCACCATCGGCACCCCGCAGCAGTGCGAAGCCTTGCTGCACGCTTACGACGCCATTGCGCAGCAGACGGCGGCGTCGCGCTGACGTTACGATTGCGCCTATTGACCGCCGCCGTATTGACCGCCGTTTTCACGCCACAGTCCCATGCGCACTGCCCAGGTTTCCCGCAACACCGCCGAGACGCAAATCACCGTGTCCATCAACCTCGATGGCACCGGCGTCTCCAAACTGTCCACCGGTGTGGGCTTTTTTGATCACATGCTCGACCAAATCGCCCGGCACGGGCTGATCGACCTCGACATCCAGGCCAAGGGCGATCTGCATATCGACGCGCATCACACGGTCGAAGATGTGGGCATCACGCTGGGCCAGGCGCTGGCGCGGGCCATCGGCGACAAAAAGGGCATCCGCCGTTACGGCCACGCCTATGTGCCGCTCGATGAAGCCCTGAGCCGCGTGGTGATCGACTTCTCGGGGCGCCCCGGCCTGGAATGGCATGTGCCATTCACTCGCGCCATGATTGGCGAATTCGACGTCGATCTGGCGCACGAGTTCTTTCAGGGGCTGGTCAACCACGCCGCCATCACCGTGCATGTCGACAATCTGCGCGGCGACAACGCCCATCACCAATGCGAAACCGTGTTCAAGGCTTTCGGCCGCGCTCTGCGGGCGGCGGCCGAGCGCGATCCCCGCATGGGCGAGGCGATTCCCTCGACCAAAGGTTCGCTGTAAATTGGCATTACAGGCCCGCTCTTGTCTTTCTGTCTTTCGCACTGCTTTGCTGAAGTCAAACCGCCTCCCTTCCTGAATCGATGAAACGCGTTGCCGTTGTGGACTATGGCATGGGCAATCTGCGCTCGGTGTCGCAAGCTGTGGCGCATGTCGCCGCAGGTTCCGAGTTTGACGTGGTCGTGACCTCCGACCCCGCCGTGGTACGTGCGGCCGACCGCGTGGTGCTGCCCGGCCAGGGCGCCATGCCCGACTGCATGCGCGAATTGCGCGAGTCCGGCCTACAAGAGGCCGTGCTGCATGCGGCAGCCAGCAAGCCGTTGTTCGGCGTGTGCGTGGGCATGCAGATGCTGCTCGATCACAGCACCGAAGGTCATGTCGATGGCCTTGGCCTGATTCCCGGCCAGGTGCAGCGTTTTGAGCTCGACGGCCAGTTGCAGCCCGATGGCAGCCGCTACAAAGTGCCGCATATGGGCTGGAACGCGGTGTGGCAGGGCCGCGATGCGCGTGGGGCGCTGCATCCGCTATGGGCGCATGTGCCTGACGGCGCGGCGTTCTACTTCGTACACAGTTTTTACGCCGCGCCGCAAGACGGCAGCCACAGTGCGGGCGAGACCGAGTATGGCGTGCGGTTTGCCAGCGCGGTGGCGCGCGACAATCTTTTCGCCACCCAGTTTCACCCCGAAAAAAGCGCCGACGCGGGGCTGATGCTGTATCGCAATTTTCTGCACTGGTCGCCCTGACGGTGCGGTTTCCTCAACTTTCTTCGAGCCACTCTTTTCATTTGCCCTGACATCATGCTGCTCATTCCGGCAATCGACCTCAAGGACGGCCAGTGCGTTCGCCTCGAACAAGGTGAAATGCAAGGCGCCACGGTGTTCTCCAAAGATCCCGCCGCCATGGCCCGGCACTGGATCGACCAGGGTGCTGAACGCCTGCATCTGGTCGATCTCAACGGCGCCTTCGCTGGCAAGCCGCGCAATGCCGAGGCCATTGCCGCGATTCTCGACGAGGTGGGCGATGAAATTCCGGTGCAACTCGGCGGCGGCATCCGCGATCTCGACACCATCGAGGCCTATCTCGACCAGGGCCTGAGCTTTGTCATCATCGGCACGGCTGCGGTGAAAAGCCCCGGCTTCCTGCGCGATGCCTGCAGCGCTTTTGGCGGGCACATCATCGTCGGCCTCGATGCCCGTGACGGCAAAGTCGCCACCGATGGCTGGAGCAAACTCACCGGCCACGAAGTCGCCGATCTGGCACGCAAGTTCCAAGACTACGGCATCGAAGGCGTGATCTACACCGACATCGGCCGCGACGGCATGCTCACCGGCATCAATATCGAGGCCACGGTACGACTGGCCGAAGTGCTCGACGTGCCGGTCATCGCCTCCGGCGGCCTGTCGGGCATGGACGACATCGAAAAGCTCTGCGCGGTGCAAAGCAGCGGCGTCGAAGGCGTGATCTGCGGCCGCTCCATCTACACCGGCGCGCTCGATTTCGCCGCCGCACAACGCTACGTCACCAGCCGCTGACGCGGCCCAGATCGGCCCTAAGCGCCCCCATCATGCTGTTCAAACGCATCATCCCCTGTCTCGACGTGAACGGCGGCCGCGTGGTCAAGGGCGTCAACTTCATCGGACTGCGCGATGCCGGTGATCCAGTGGAAATCGCCGCTCGCTACAACGCCCAGGGCGCGGACGAACTCACCTTTCTCGACATCACCGCCACCAGCGACGCCCGCGATCTGCTGCTGCACCAGATCGAGGCGGTCGCGTCGCAGGTCTTCATTCCGCTCACCGTGGGCGGCGGCGTGCGCACCGTGGACGATGTGCGCCGATTGCTCAACGCCGGGGCCGACAAGGTCAGCTTCAACTCCGCTGCAGTGGCCAACCCACAAGTCATCGCCGATGCCTCGGCCAAATATGGCGCGCAATGCATCGTCGTGGCCATCGACGCCAAGCGCCGCGCAAGCGGCGAGGGCTGGGAGGTCTATACCCACGGCGGCCGCAAGGCGACCGGGCTCGACGCCGTGCAGTGGGCGGTGCGCATGGCGCAGGCGGGGGCCGGCGAAATCCTGCTCACCAGCATGGACCGCGACGGCACCAAGATCGGCTTCGATCTGGCGCTCACCCGCGCCGTGTCAGACGCGGTGAGCGTGCCCGTCATCGCATCGGGCGGTGTGGGCAATCTCGATCATCTGGCCGCGGGGTTTCTCGAAGGCCACGCCGATGCCGGCATCGCCGCCAGCATCTTTCACTATGGCGAATACACCGTGGGGCACGCCAAGCAATACCTGACCGGTCGCGGCATCGCCATGCGGCCCGATCTGGCGCTGTGAGCGTCCTGCGCAAACGGCTGGGTCAGGGCGGGGGTGGAACGCCTAAAATCCATTCCATGAACTGGCTCGATCAAGTCAAATGGGATGCCCGCGGGCTCGTGCCCGCCATCGCGCAAGACGCGCATACCGGGCGCGTGCTCATGTTCGCCTGGATGAACCGCGAGGCGCTGGAGCTGACGCATCAACGCGGCGAAGCGGTGTATTGGTCGCGCTCGCGCCACAAGCTGTGGCACAAGGGCGAAGAGTCCGGCCATGTGCAGACTGTGCGCGACATCCGCCTCGATTGCGACGGCGACGTGGTGCTGCTGCAAGTGGAGCAGGCGGGCGGCATCGCCTGCCACACCGGGAGAGAGTCCTGTTTTTTCAACAGCCTCGATCACGGTCACTGGAAGGTGGCTGATCCGGTACTGAAAGATCCGGTACAGATCTATGACGGCGCGTCCGCGCATGGGCAGGTTGATGCGGCCGGGGCCGCTGATTCCAGCGCGGCGCTCGCGCGCGTCTACGCCACCATCGTCAGCCGCAAAGGGGCCGACCCAAGCGCGTCTTATGTGGCGCGGCTGTTTCACAAGGGCGAAGACGCCATTCTGAAAAAAATCGGTGAAGAAGCCACCGAACTCGTCATGGCGGCCAAGGATGGCGAGGCGGAGAAAATTCTGTACGAGACCGCCGACCTGTGGTTCCACAGCCTGATCGCCCTGGCCCAGCATGGCCTCACGCCGCAGCAAGTGCTTGCTGAACTGGAGCGCCGCGAAGGCAGGTCTGGTCTGGCCGAGTTTGCCGCACGCGCGGTCAACCCCTGAGCGCGGCGCCATGAGCGATCCGAGAACCCTTATCGATCAACCTGGCCCTCAAGACGTCGAGGGTCTCAAAACGATTGCGCTGGTTGTCTATGTGCTGCAGGCGCTGAGTTTTTTCTGGGGCATCACGGCGGTGATCGGTGTGATCATCGACTATGTGAAGCTCGATGACGCCCGCGGTACTTGGGTGGAAAATCATCTGCGCTGGCAGATTCGCACCTTCTGGTGGGCGCTGTTCTGGTCGGTGATCGGCTTTGCCCTGATCTGGGTTTTCGGTCTGGGGTTTCTGGTGCTGGCCGTGGTGTATTTCTGGACCATTTACCGTGTGGTCAAAGGCTGGCTCAAACTCACCGAGCGCAAGCAGGTGCGTCCTTCTCTCTGAATCTTTTCCCTCGCTCTAGCCGTCGCGCCATGACTGATTCCCAATGCATTTTCTGCAAAATCGCCGCGGGCGAACTGCCCGCCAAAGTGCTGTACGAAGACGAGGATGTGGTCGCATTTCACGACATTCACCCGGCTGCGCCCGTCCATTTCCTGATCATTCCCCGACTGCATCTATCGTCTTTGAGCGATGTGGGTACTGAGCATCAGGCTTTACTCGGTAAAATGTTGCACCTTGTACCTCGACTGGCGCGTGAGCAGGGTTGTGATGACGGGTTTCGTACCGTCATCAACACCGGCCAGAATGGAGGGCAGGAAGTGTTTCACCTGCACTTGCACGTTATGGGCGGTCCCCGTCCGTGGAAAAAACAGGCCCCTTAATTTTTTTGCGGCGAAGGAGTAAATCATGGGCTCATTTAGCATTTGGCACTGGCTGATCGTGCTGGTGATTGTGATGATGGTGTTCGGCACCAAAAAGCTGAAGAACATGGGTTCCGACCTCGGTTCTGCGGTGAAAGGCTTCAAGGACGGCATGCGCGATGCCAGCGCAGATGACAAACCCGCCGAGGCCGATAAGCAGCTTGCCGCCGAAGCCAGCGCCAAGAAGGAAGCCATCGACGTGCAGGCGAAAGAGAAGTCGTCTTCCTGAAATTGCCCCTTACCGCGAGCCGGCAGCGATGCCGGTTTTTTGTCTTGCCCCGATTTTTTCCGTATCTCTTTTCTTGCTCGGCTTGCCTGCTGAGCCATTGCTCCCACTGACCGCCCATGTTTGACATCGGAATGTCCGAAATCGGCCTGATCGGCGTGGTGGCCCTTGTTGTACTCGGGCCGGAGAAACTGCCGCGCGTGGCTCGCACTGCGGGCAATCTGCTGGGCCGCGCGCAGCGCTACTTGGCTGAAGTGAAAGCCGAGGTCAATCGCCAAATCGATCTTGAAGAGCTGCGCAACGTGAAATCGTCCCTTGAGACTGCAGCGCAGGATATGAAAAAGTCGGTGAGCGACAACGTGGCCGAGGTTCAGGGTAGCTTTGATGATGCCTGGAAGGAAGCCACGTCGGGTCTGAGCGGCGAGTCCGAGCCTTCCATGGCCGATGGTTTTTCGTCCCCCAGTCTGCCCAGCCCGGACTATCCGACCAAGAAACGCAAAAAACTCTCGGGCAATACGGTTCCGCAGTGGTACCGGCGGCAGGCGCGCGTGCGCACCCAGGCCTTGTCGGGTGCGGCACGTATGGCGCGTTACCGCGTCAAACGCTGATCGCCGTGGTGATCAGCATGCCGATGCGGCGCCTCTCCTGCATGTTCTATCCTCTCTTTGCAATCGAGTGCATCGCCCGTGTCTGACCCCAAGAAAACAGTGACACCGGACAGCCCCGAGGCCGAGCAGCCGTTCATCTCGCATCTGATCGAGCTGCGCAATCGGCTCATCCGCGCCATTGCGGCCATCGGCGTGGTGTTCCTTGTGCTGTCGATCTACCCCGGCCCTTCGGGCCTGTTCGACCTGCTGTCCCAACCGCTTATCGCGCATCTGCCCAAGGGATCGACGATGATCGCCATTGGCGTGATCTCGCCTTTTGTGGTGCCCATCAAGGTCACGCTGCTGGTGGCGTTCATGATCGCCTTGCCTGCAGTGCTCTATCAGGTCTGGGCCTTTGTTGCGCCCGGCCTCTACACTCATGAAAAGCGGTTGGTCATGCCGCTGATCATCAGCAGCACGCTGTTGTTTTACATGGGGGTGGCGTTTTGCTACTTCTTCGTATTCGGGCGCTTGTTCACCTTCATTCAGGGGTTTGCCCCGAAAGTGATCACCGCCGCCCCGGACATCGAGGCGTACTTGAGTTTCATGCTGACCATGTTCATGGCGTTCGGCACAGCGTTCGAGGTGCCGGTGGTGCTCATGGTGCTGGTGCGCTTCGGGCTGGTGACGGTTGAGCAGCTCAAATCCTGGCGCAGCTATTTCATCGTGGTGGCGTTCATCGTGGCGGCCATCGTCACGCCGCCGGATGTGGTGTCGCAGACATCGCTGGCGCTGTCGATGATTCTTTTGTTCGAGGTCGGCATTCTCGCGGCGAAGTATCTGGTCAAGTATTCGGCGCCGCCTTCCGACGAAGAAAAAGACGCTCACTCGCCAGCAGCCTGAGCGCTACGCACAACGCCTTGTCGCTTAGGGCAACACGCCTTCGCCGTCTTCGGCGGGCGGCGTCTGGCTGATGTTTTGCGGTCGGGTGCCGATGCGGACCTGCAGAGTAGTGGCCTTGCCGCCGCGCAGTACCTGAATCGCGGCTTCGCTTCCGGGCTTGAGCGCAGCCACGGCGTTGAGCAGTTGGCCGGTATTGACCACCGGCTTGCCCGCCACATCGAGCACCACATCACCAGGGCGCACACCCGCCTCGTCAGCCGGGCCTTTGCGCAGCACACCGATGATCACCACGCCTTCCGGATGCGGCAGATTCAGGGTGCGCGCGAGCTGATCGGTCACATCCTGAGGTTCGACGCCGATCCAGCCGCGCACCACCTGCCCGGTACTGATGAGTTGTTGCATGACATTGCGCGCGGTTGAGACCGGTACGGCGAAGCCGATGCCCAGCGAGCCCCCGCTGCGCGAGAAGATGGCCGTGTTGATGCCGATGAGGTTGCCGTTGGCGTCCACCAGCGCGCCGCCGGAGTTGCCGGGGTTGATGGCCGCATCGGTCTGGATGAAATTCTCGAAGGTGTTGATGCCCAGCTGGGTGCGGCCCAGGGCGCTGATGATGCCCTGCGTAACCGTCTGGCCCACGCCGAACGGATAGCCGATGGCCAGCACCACATCGCCCACATGAGCGTTGGCATCGCTGCCGAATGTGATGACTGGCAGCTTGTTCAGCCCGATGCGCAGCACCGCGAGATCGGTATCGGGATCGCGCCCGACCAGGGTGGCGCGAGCTTCGCGTCCATCGGACAGCTTGACTTCGATCTGGTCCGCGCCTTCGATGACGTGGTTGTTGGTGAGGATGTAGCCGTCCGGGCTGACGATCACGCCCGAGCCGAGGCCGACGGTCGGCTGGCGGCTGCCCTGAAACTGGCGCAGCCAAGGGTCACGGCCTGGCAGACGGCGAGGAGCCTTCGAGGTGGTGATGGAGACGACGGCCGGCATGGCCTTGAGCGCCGCGGCGCTATAGCTGCCTGCGGCGGGCTGTGCGGCAGGTGCGGCCGGGGCGTCCTGAATGGTGACGACGGCTGGCGCGTTCGGCTGCACGGCAACCGGGGCGCCAAAGCGCACCCATTCGGGCTTGAGGGTGGAGACGACGAACAGCGCGGCGAGCGCAATCGTCACAGTCTGGGAAAATAGCAGCCAGAGGCGTCGCATACAGAGACCGAGTGAGGAGATGTTTCCCCACATGGCGGCGCGTCATCACGCTTCAAGGCCACCATGCGCAGAGACCATTTGCAGGGCGAAATCGACACTTATCTCGATTGCGCGCGTTTTACCGATTATTGCCCAAACGGCCTACAGGTCGAGGGTCGAGAAGAGATTGCGCGCATTGTCACCGGCGTCACGGCAAGCCTGGCGCTGATCGAGCGCGCCATCGCGCTGCGGGCCGATGCGCTGCTGGTGCATCATGGCTATTTCTGGCGCGGAGAAGATCCACGCATCATCCGCCAGAAGCGCAAGCGCCTGGGGCTGCTGCTCGCCGCTGATCTCAACCTGTTCGCTTATCACCTGCCGCTCGACGCACATGGCGAAGTCGGCAACAACGTCATGCTGGCGCGGCGCGAGCTGGACGCGGCGACCCTGTGGAAATGGTT
>CALBRU010000136.1 GCA_937927695.1 uncultured Thiomonas sp.
GCGAGCTGTGCGGAGAAATCCACCATGATCACCGCGCTCAGGCTGAAGACCGCCAGACCGAGGGCCAGCCTGCGCGACCACAGCAGCGCGCCGCCGATGAACGCCGCCAGCGCAACCCCGATGACCAGCGCGGGCAGCCAGCCAAATTGCGCTGGGGGCAGACCAGAGCGTAGCAATTCGGCATGCAGCGGCGGCGTGAATGTCAACGCCCAGAGGCCCAGCGCGGCCATGCCGAACAGCAGCGCCCCCAGCCCAAGGCGACGCTGCAAGGCGGCGCCGTCGTCATCGGCACATAGGGCCGCCTGCAGCCGCACACCCAGCCACCAGGCGACCAACGGCACCACGGGCAGGATGTAATACGCTCCCTTGTCGCTCGCAGAGCTAAAGAAAACGGTGAGGATGATCGCGGTGTTGCGCGCCCAGCGCGCTGACGCTGTGGCCGCATCGTCGCCGCGCAAGCGGGGTGCAAACGCGGCAAGCACGGCGAGCAGCGGTGTCCACTGAAAAAAGCCGATCAGCAGCTTGGGACCGTAGTACCACCAAGGCCCATGATGAAAATCATCCGGAATGCGGGTGCCCAGAAAGCGGCCGATGGTTTCGTTGACAAAGAAAAACCAGCCAAAACCCGGCAGGATGCGCAGCGCGGCCAGATGCCAGGGGGCCGCAACCAGTACGAAAAGGGCGATGGCCCAAGGATCGAGATAGAACTTCAGCAGTTCGCTGCGCTTCCATGCGCCGGGGGCCGCCAGCAATTGCACCAGGGCGACCAGACCGAGCAACAGCAGCGCCTCCGGGCCTTTGGTCAGCGTGGCGAGCGCCACCGCAACCGCGGCGGCACGCAGCCAGACCCGCTGCCGGCGCTCCACCGCAAGCACCAGCAGAGCCAGGGCGGTCAGCCAGAAAAACACCATCAGCGGATCGAACAGGATGTTGCGGGCGATCAGCACATAGCCCAATGCCGTGCCGGTGACCAGCGCGGCGAACCGGCCCGCAAGCGGCGCGGACACCGCTCGGCCAAACACGATGCACCCGAGCACCGTCAGCCACGCGGCCAGGGCGTCGGGCAGCCGCGCCTGCCAGGCCCCGGCGCCGAAGGCCTTGAAGCTCAGCGCCATCAACCAGTAGAGCAGCGGCGGCTTTTCGATGTAGGGAACGCCGTCGAGATGGGGGATGATCCACGATCCGCCATGCGCCATCGCCAGGGCAATGCTGGCGTAGAGCGCCTCGTTGGTGTCGCGGATGGGCGCCGCGCCCAGGCGCCAGAACAGGCTCGCCGCCACAATCAGCAGTACAAGGCCATCAACCAGAAGACTTGTTCGCCACCACGCATCGGCCTGCGCCGCGATCCGCCCTGTCTTGTGAGCAGGCGTTGCGGGCGATGCTGCGGCCTGTGGGTTTGAGCAATGCAGGGAGGTGCTGTGACGCATGAAAAGCGAATTGCGAACGGGGTGTGGCAAAGAGGGGTGTGGCAAAGAATGCGGCAAATTGGCCTATGACCGCCTGGGGCGTGCAAGCGCCGCATTTTCGCGAAGACATGCGCTCGTGAAAATGAAATGCGGATGACGATTTCGTCATCCGCATTGACCCCCCGGAGGGAGCGAGCTGTGAACGCCCACAGAGCGAAGGCAGGCGCTGCCCGGGTGCGCGCTCGTCTCAATCGCCGCCGCGGTCGTCTTCTCCATGGTGGCGATCCCAATGCCTGTGATCGCGCCTTTCTCCGCGGTATTGGGGTCCGGGGGCGTAATAGGGCGGCGGCGCGGCGTAATAGACCGGAGCCGGGACATATTGCACCGGTGGCGCCACGTAGACCGGCTGCGGCGCCACCGGGTAGGCGTTGCCGACGTTGGCGATCAGCCCCGGCACGCCGATGGCCAGTGACCAGAGTGGAGAGTCATCCGCATGCGCGGCGGGAAGCGCGACGACAGTGCTTAGTGCAATTGCCGTCAGGGTTTTTGCGAACAAATGAGGCAAGCGGGGGTGAGAGTTGGTGATTTGCATGATGGGGATGAACGGTTCGGGTTGGAAACGGGTTGACAGGCAGATGGACATTTCGAGTGAAGGCGCGGTGGAGGACATGTCGGGCGTCACCGCGTCGACTGCACGGGGATTGGCTGCCCCCAGAAAAACCCCTGTCCCCAATGCACGCCGAGATCGCGCAGGCACTGCAGCGCTGTCTGGCTTTCCACGCCCTCGGCGATGGTGATGAGGTTCAGGTCTTGCGCAAGCTGGAGCAAGTGGCGCATCACCTGCTCACCCTTGGCCTTGCGCAGGCCAGTCTGCACCAGGCTTCGGTCCAGTTTGAGATAGCGGATGGGCAGAGCCAACAGATAGGGGAAGGCGCTGTGATTGCTGCCGAAGTCGTCGAGCGCCAGTTCAAAGCCCAGATCGAGCAAGGGCTCGAGGTTCGCAAGCAGGCGGGCCGGATCGGTGTCGAGATTGCGCTCGGTGATTTCCAGCACCCAGGGTGTCGGGCTAGTATCGGCGCCGCTCTGCTTGTGCAGCCAGTGCCGGTGCTGCTGCGCGAGCTTGTCCGTGCAGGACGGCTCAGCCAGAAACGCGCTGGAGCAGTTGAGGAACAATTTCCCCGGGGCTGCCGCAAATGGCCCGTGCTGGGAGACTGCGGCCATGGCTTGCGCTGTGATGGCAGCGTCGATGCGCGGCTCGATGCCTAATTTGGCGGCCGTGCCGATGAAGGCTTCCGCCGACACCACCCGGCCCTGCGGGGTCAGCAGACGCGCCAGCGCCTCCTGGCCCATCGTCTGCAGATCGTCCAGACGCAGGATGGGCTGATAGGCCACGCGCAGCCGTTGCTCCTGCAAGGCCAGCCGCAGTTGGGCGCGCGGAAAGGCGTCGCTGCTGCTGGCGGCGTCCAGCCGCTCCCGCACCCACTGGGCCTGAAGGAAGGAGTCTGCAGTAGACAAGGCCGACGGTGCGATGAACTCTGGCGCGCCCATGGTCAATGGTCCTGATGGGCGGGATTTTCCTGCAGCGTATCCAGCGGGTTTTCATTCATCACGAACAGGCCGTTGGAAGCGGGTGTCGCGGTGCTGTAGATCATGTCCTTGGCGCCCATGACATAGAACATCTGGCCGTTGAAGGTGCTGCTTTTTCCGGAGGGATTGGACTGGGTGATGGTGACGCTGGGAGCATTCAGGATGTAGGGCGTAGTGCTGGTGTTGTTGAGGGAAAAATTGCCGAAACTCACGCTTGCGCCGGGCTTGAAATCGTCATCGCCGTAGTCATGTCCATTCCCGTTGGGTAGAGCCTGGCTGAGATCAAGCCCTGCGGTCTGCGGCATGACGCAGGCGCCGAGCACCAGCCCCCCTACTGTGGCGCCCGTGCCCATGAGGCGCACGCCAAACATGCCGCTGTTGCTTCCACAATTCACACCGTCGCTGCGCTGAGAACTGTATTGCGCGATTTGCGCCCAGCCCGGCTCACTGTTCTGTGGCACCAGCACCGCATCGAAGCGGGTGAGTACGCCGCCCGACTGGGTGCGGCCGCCCATGCGCAGGCCATAGCCGACGTTTGCGCTTGGGATACTGGCGGTCGATGAAGCGCTGCTCGCTGGCGCACTGGGGCTGGGTGCAGGCGCCGTACCGCCGATGACAAAGCCGCTCGGCAGCAGCCCGGCCTTGCCGGCCAGCACATAGGAGTTGCCTTGGCCGTCATTCACCGTCAGGGTCATCAGGTTGCCGACGATCACGCCGGTCACAGTGCCGCTGCCGTCCGCCGAGCTGAGGTTGCCGTTGGCGTCCACGCTGACCACGGTGTTGAGAATGCCAGGTGGCAGCGTTGTGGTCTGTGTGGGAATCGATGCGGCGGATGCGGTGGAAGCCGGCGGGGTCGGCAGCATGGGCAGGGCGCTCATGCCCGATTGCGCCAACACGCCTTGCAGGCTGTAGGTGCCGGGGG
>CALBRU010000137.1 GCA_937927695.1 uncultured Thiomonas sp.
AACGACGGCGGCAAGGGTTGCCTGCTCATCAACAGCGTCCATAGCCAGCACCACGCGCGAGACATTTCTGCTGATGCCCTGCGGCAAGGCTTTGCCCGCATGGCCGGGCAGTTGGGGCGGCTCGCCGCCGACCGCGACGCCTTGCAACGCAGCGCGGGCGAGCTGGCTGCCGACATCATCACCGCCATCGCCGGGCTGCGCACCCTGCAAAAAACCGGCCTGCCGCGCGCCCAGGTTCTCGGTGCGGCCCGGCGTTCCGCCAAGCGCATTGCTGCGGGGTGATTTTTTTGCTTAGTTCTGTACCAATTCCCCTGGACTGCTCGAAACCTATGCGCAGGGGTATGAGCGTTTTCGCGCAGAGTCGGGGTTCACCCCGGCCGAGCAGGAAGTGGTGTTTCTCACCATCAGCCGCTTTCACCGTTGCCTGTATTGCGTGGCGGCGCACAGCCTGATTGCGGACAAGATGTCTGGCGTTGCGCCGGAGGTGCTTGCCGCGCTGCGCGAGCGCAAGCCCATTCCCGATGCCAGGTTGGCCGCGCTGTCGCGGTTTGCGGAGGAGATGGTCGAGTTCCGCGGGAACCCGACGCCTGAGCAATTACAGGCCTTCCGCGACGCGGGCTTCAGCGACCGCCAGGCGCTCGACATCGTGCTCGCGATAGCGGTGAAGACACTGAGCAACTTTTCCAACCATCTGATGCATACCGAAGTTGATGGCCCGTTCGCCGCCTACGCCTGGAACGGCTGAACGCGGCACTGTCAGGAATGCGCCGCAGCGGCGACTCATTCATCAAGCCGGGAGCCAGGTGCATGAAACCCATGCCGCGCCCGGCCCTGCAGAACCCACAACATCCGATTCGAGGAGACAGACATGCATTCCACCCTTCATAAAACCCGCACCACGCTCATGGCCGCCGCAGGCGCCGCGATGTTTGCGGCCTTGCCGGTTGCCGCGCAGGCGGACTACGTTCAACCCATCATTCATCATGCGCCGATGGGGACGGTGAAAATCGTCGTCCCCGTGACCAGCGCCGATCCCGCCGTGTGGGCGTTCAAGCTGCGCAATGTCGCCAACAGCGAGAAGGGCGCAAGGCAATGGAAGGGACGGTTGGATGCGCGGGTGGTGTTGTACGGGCCAGGGCTCAAGCTGCTGGAGCAGCCGATGGAGCCGGCCCTGCAGGCCACGGTGGATCAGCTCCGCGCCGAAGGGGTGCGCTTCGACATCTGCAACAACACCCTCAAGGGCATGAACCTGGATTGGCACAGCCTGTACGGCGTGAAGGAATCCGACATCGTGCCCTCGGGCTTTCTGGAGGTGGGCTACCTGGGCGAGCATGGCTGGGCGGTTGATCCGATGAACTGAAGTCTGCCCTATCCACCCCTCAATCGCGGAGATCGATCATGGAAAACGGATTTCACCGCCTCGCAGGCCTTGAGCAGCAGGGGCGCGCCCTCTGTATGCCGCGCCGCGAACAGACAACGTGGCATGCGCTGCAACCGAACAGTCCTGCGCTTGAAGTCATGACGGATTTTGAACAGGAGCACCCGGTCGTCGTGGGGCCGGAGGTTGCCATTGATCATGCGCTGACCGACATGATGCGACACGGCGTGCGCGCGCTGGTGGTTGTGCAGGATGCCGAGATGGTGGGGCTGATCACCGCGCAGGACATTCTGGGAGAAAAGCCGCTGCACTTTCTCACGAACGCCTGCGCCCACGATTCCTGCCTGCGCAAGGACGTGCTGGTCGCCGACATCATGAGTCCCATCGACGCTTTGCCCCTGCTCGACCTGGCCGCTCTGCAGACCGCCCGAGTGGGCGATCTGGAGCAGACCTTTCATGCGCACGATGTGACCCATCTGGTTGTCGCCCATCAGGGCGCGGCGCCGGGCTGGCGTCTGCGGGGCATGGTGTCGCGCAGTCGCCTGGAGCGACAAGTGGGCCATGCGGTGGACGCAGCGGGCATCCTCGACCCCGTGCAGACCGCTCTGCAACTCGCCGCGCAGTAAGCTCCGACGGGCGCGGCGCAGCAACTTCGGAAGACCGCCATGAACCGCATCCTCGGAGCAATCGGCGGGCGCCTGGCGCGCTATCTGGCCGCGCCCAGCCACTGCGCCCGCGCCGTGGCGCCGACCGATCTTCAGGCGGTCAAGGAGGCCATCCGTCCGGGCGATGTTCTGCTCGTCGAGGGCAACAGCCGGTTCAGCAGCGCCATCAAATATCTCACGCATTCCAACTGGTCGCATGCCGCGCTGTATGTGGGCGAGGGCCAGGGCGGCTTCATCGAGGCCGACGTGGTGGACGGCGTGCGCGTGGTGGGCTGGAGTGAATTCGATGGCATGGGCCTGCGCCTGTGCCGTCCCGTGGCGTTGCGGCCCGACGATGTGGAACGGGTGATTGCTGCGGCCCGCGCGCGCCTCGGCCATCTCTACGACTTGCGCAACGTTTTTGATCTGGCCCGCTATCTGCTGCCCACGCCGCCGGTGCCAGGACGGGTGCGGCGGCGCATGTTGTCGCTGGGCAGCGGCGACCCCACGCGCGCCATCTGCTCGGGGATGATCGCGCAATGCTTTCAAAGCGTGCGCTACCCCATCCTGCCGCATATCGAGCACCGCGCCGACGACCCCAACTGCGCCACCTGCCTGCGTGAATACTGGCATGTGCGGCATCACAGCCTGTTCGTGCCGGCCGACTTTGATCGCTCGCCCTATTTCGCCATCGTCAAGCCCGAGGCGCAGCCCACGCTTGACTATGCGGCGCTCGACTGGGCGGGGATTGCGCCTGAGCCCGACGAGCAGGCGAAGTTGCCAATACTGTCAGGCCAGACGCGCAGCGCCGACCTATGAACACAGGCGGCATTTGCTGCCGCAGGAGAATCCCATGAGACGACGCCAATTTCTTCCGCTGGTTTTGGCCCCGGCACTCTTCGCGCTGGCAGGTAGAACGGCCCTGGCGCAGAACACCGCCGCAGCCAAGGCGCTGGCCGAGATCGGCAAGGCCACCGTGATCACCGAGGGCAATGGCCCGCGCGTGCTCACCATTTTTTTCGACGCCAACTGCCCCTATTGCCACGAGCTCTACAAAGCCTTGCGCCCGGATGTGGGCAAGAACGGTCTGCGGCTGCGCTGGGTTCCCGTGGCCTTGCTCACCCCGAGCAGCCTGACCAAGGGCGCAGCCATGCTGCAAGCGGCCGACCCGCTCGTCGCATTTCACGACAATGAAAACAACTGGAACTTCGGCGACAGCCCGGGCGGCGGCATCACCCCAGCGAAAACAGTGCTCCCAGCCACGCGCGCCAAGCTCGACGCCAATAACGCCCTGTTGCAGGCGGCGGGCTCTTTCGGCGTGCCGACGCTGCTGTGGCGCAACCGGCAGGGGCAGGTCATGATGCAGGTGGGCCCGCCCGGCGATGAAGCGAAGCTGCGCGCGCTGCTGCAAAGTATCGGTTGAACGGCAGCCGACTTCGGCTGCGCAGGGCAAGATGAGTTGCTGAGTTGCGAAAGGCGACGCCATGTACCGATCAAGTTTTTGTTCTCGACTTCTTTGCCTCGGCGGTACCGCCTTTTGCCTGGGCGCTCTACCCGTTCAGGCCCAGCAGCAGACGGCCTCGCCCGTAGTGCAGGCCCGGGTTGCGCCCGACATTCAGGCCGCGACGCAGGTGCTCGCGCAGTTGCACAAGACCACGCGCATTCGTGAAGGTGAAGGCCCGCGCGTGCTCACCGTGTTCTTCGACCCCAACTGCCCCTATTGCCGACAGCTTTACAGCGCGCTGCGCCCCTACGTTGGCAAAGACGGTTTGCAGGTCGATTGGGTGCCCGTAGCCATTCTTGCGCCGAGCAGCGCGGCCAAGGCGGCCGCCATCCTGCAGGTCAAAGACCAGCTGCAGGCGTTTCGCGCGACAGAAGAACATGGGCTCGATCCCAACCGCCCCGCACCGGTGCTGCCGGGCGCGGGGCAAATCACCGCGGCGACCGGCCGCATCCTCGCGGCCAATGTCGGCGTGCTCAAACAGGCCGGGGTGTATGAAAGCGTGCCGCTGGCGGTCTATCGCGACCGCAACGGACTAGCGCAACTCGCAATGGGCGCTCCGCGCGATCAGGCCGCCCTGCGGGCGTGGCTGCAGTCGATCGGGCCCTGAGGTTCCTCTCAGGCTCTGCTTCCGGGCTCGCTTTGGCGAGTCTTAAGGCACCGCACTTTTCTGGACGCAGCCGATCCAACAGCCATCGCCCAGGATCGAGCGTGAAGCCAAACCCACGGCGCCATCAAGGCGAACGCGGGTCAGCGGGAGCCGGACATGGAATCTGCACGCAGAAAGAGCGGCCAGGGGCCGACGCCGAATGGCGCCGATCTGTCGCAGCGTTTGCTGGATGTGGTGCGTGCGCTCTATGGCGAGTTGCACAGCGCCGGGGCGCACACGGCAACGGTGGAACTCGACAGCGCGCTCGACCGCGATCTGGGCCTCGACAGTCTGGCCCGGGTGGAGTTGCTGTTGCGGGTGGAACGCGCTTTCAAGCTGCGTCTGCCCGACGATCTGCTGCAGCAGGTACAGACCCCGCGCGACCTGCTGCATGCGCTGCAGGCAGCGCCATTGCGCCCATCGCCGCAGTTGGTGCAGGCAATTCCGCCAGCACAGTTCACCGACATTCACGGCCCGGCCTTGCAGCGCACCGCCTCGCCCCAGGCGGACGAGGCCGCCGCCCCCGAGCTGGCCGCGACCTTGCTGGACGTGCTGCAGTGGCATCTGGCGCGCCATCCAGAACGCCACCAGATCGTGCTGCTGCAGCCCAATGACACAGCCTCCCCGCCGGATCGCCAGGAGCCCGAGGAACGCACGCTGAGCTATGCCGACCTGTGGCGCGGGGCGCAGCGCACGGCGCAGCAGTTGCAGGCGCTGGGCGTGCAACCACGCCAGACCGTGGCCCTCATGCTGCCCACCGGCGCAGACTACTTCACGCGCTACCTCGGCATTCTGCTGGCGGGCGCAGTGCCCGTCCCCATCTACCCACCGGCGCGGCTGTCGCAAATCGAAGACCATGTGCGCCGCCATGCCGGCATTCTGGCCAATGCGCAGGCGGTCGCGCTGATCACCGTGCCCGAAGCGCGGCGGGTGGCGCATCTGCTCGAAGCGCTGGCGCCCAGCCTGCGCCGCGTGATCACCGACACCGATCCGCCCGCACATGCGGAGGCTTTGCCACCGCGCGCGCCAGTGGCGGTTGCGGCGGACGATATCGCCTTCATCCAGTACACCTCCGGCAGCACCGGCGACCCCAAAGGCGTGGCGCTCACCCATGCCAATCTGCTGGCCAATATCCGCGCCATTCACGACGTGCTGCAACTCCAGCCTGGCGATGTGTTCGTGAGCTGGCTGCCGCTGTATCACGACATGGGCTTGATCGGCGCCTGGCTGACCAGCCTCTACACCGGCAACCGCCTGGTGGTGATGTCGCCGCTGGCGTTTCTGCACCGGCCGCAG
>CALBRU010000138.1 GCA_937927695.1 uncultured Thiomonas sp.
GCCATGAAGGTGGCGAACATATTGTGGCGCAGCGCTGCTTCGCGCAGGGTGCGTTTGAAGAAGAACACCTTGTCGGCCAGATCGAGCGGGTCGCCATGCAGGAAGTTGATTTCCATCTGCCCGGCGCCGACTTCGTGAATCAGCGTGTCCACGTCGAGGTCCATCGCCTCGCAGTAGTCGTAAATGTCTTCGAACAGCGGATCGAACTCGTTGACCGCGTCGATGCTGTAGTGCTGGCGCGAGGTTTCGGCGCGGCCCGAGCGGCCGATGGGCGGACGCAGCGGCTGGTCGGGATCGTTGTTCTTGGCCACCAGATAAAACTCCAGCTCGGGCGCCACCACCGGGGCCCAGCCTTTGTCGGCGTAGAGCTTGAGCATGTTTTTCAGCACGGTGCGCGGGGCGTAGTCCACCGGCTCGCCGTCCTTGAAATAGCAGTCGTGGATGACCTGCGCCGTGGGGTCGGTGGCCCAGGGCACGACGCGCGCGGTGCTCGGATCTGGCACCAGATTCATGTCGCGGTCGGTATCGGCGATCAGGGTTTCGAGGCGTTCATCCTCGGGCCAGTTGCCGGTGACAGTGAGGCCGATGATGCTTTCCGGCAGACGCATGCCGCGATCTTCGGTGAACTTGCTGCGCGGCAGGATCTTGCCGCGCGCCACCCCGGTCAGGTCGGGCACGAGGCATTCGATTTCGGTAATGCGTTGGGCGTTGAGCCAGCCTTCAAGATCGTTGAAGGTCCACTGCTTGCGGTTGTCGCTACTCATGATGTGATTCCAGTTTGCGTTTCAAGGATGGTTCCATCCATCGCCTGCACTTTGAACGCCAAAGGTGCAGGCGCGGTTTGCTCAGGGAGCGCGCGTGAGCAGGCTATCGCGCTTGCGCGCGACGAACTGCTGACAGGCGTTGCCAAAAGCGGCATAGATCGCGCGCGACACGGGGTTTTGCGCGGCCTGCCATTCGGGGTGCCACTGCACCGCCAGCACAAAGCCAGCGTCGGTGCGGTGAGCGGGTTGATAGGTGTAGGCCTCGACCAGGCCGTCGGGCGCATGCGCCTGCGCCAGCAGATCGGGGGCGAGGGTCTGGATGCCTTGGCCGTGCAGGCTGTTGACCTCCCAGGAATCCGCGCCGACGATGGCCTGCAGCATGCCGCCAGGCACGGCCTGCACGCGGTGCGCCGGGCCGTATTGCCCGGCCGCGTCGAGCGCCTCGTCTTCGCGGTGGTCGTCGAAACCCGGTGTGTTGTGCACCTCCTGCAGCAGGCTGCCGCCGAGCGCGACATTGATTTCCTGAAACCCGCGGCAGATGCCGAACACCGGGATGCCGCGCGCAAGGGCCGCGCGGATCAGCGGCAGTGTGGTGGCGTCGCGCGCCGGGTCGGCGGGAGATTCGGGATTGCTCAAGGTCTGGCCGTAATGATGCGGTTCGATGTTGGAAGGCGAGCCGGTGAACACCAGCCCGTCCACATCAGCCAGCACCGCATCGAGCGGCAGGCTCGCGCCCATTGAAGGCAGCAGCCAGGGCATCACGCCCGACAGCGGCAGCAGCGGATCGACATATTTTTGCGTCACCGCATAGGTCGGGTGCCCGCCGATCGACTTCAGATCGGTGGTGACCGCAACGCGAGGTAAGAAGGTGAGGTTGGACATCATCAAAACCGGATCAAAGGCTATGGAAACATAGGGTGGAGACACACAGGCATGTTCCCTGTTTTAGTGCATTGCAACAAGAGGCAGTGCCCGAGACAGCCGCTCAGTTTTCGCCCTGATTTGGTGCAATGCAATAAGGCCAGGCACCATTCTGAATTGGCCAAAAAAACAAAAAATACTAGGGTTTTCCATGACTTAGCGCGATTCGATAAGCTCAATTTACCTGCCAACTGGTACTCTCGGAAGTGCCACTCCCTGCTTTTGTCATGGAGCCAGTTTTTACCTGCCGCGCCAACCCATGCGACCCCTTGCCCTGTCCGAACTCCTGCTCACCGAACTCCTGCGTGCCGAAGGCGACACGGCGGCAGCACCGCCGCTCAACCGGCGGCTGTATCTGTCTTTGCGCGGCGCCATTCTGGCGGGT
>CALBRU010000139.1 GCA_937927695.1 uncultured Thiomonas sp.
GGCCACCGCCACGGCCGACGAAGTCTTCGCCCACCAGCCCGACGGCGTGTTCCTCTCCCACGGCCCTGGTGACCCCGAGCCCTGCGATAACGCCATTGCCGCGACCCAGAGCATCATCGCCGCCGGCATGCCGCCCGTCGGCATCTGCCTCGGTCATCAGATCATGGGGCTGGCCGCTGGCGGCAAGAGCTTCAAGATGAAATTCGGCCATCACGGCGCCAATCACCCGGTCAAAGACCTGGACAGCGGCCGCGTCTCCATCACCAGCCAGAACCACGGCTTTGCGGTGGACGCGGCCAGCCTGCCCGACACCGTGCGCACCACGCATGTCTCGCTGTTCGACGGCACGCTGCAAGGGCTGGCCTGGAAGGACAAGCCGGCGTTCTGTTTTCAGGGCCATCCGGAAGCCAGTCCCGGGCCGCATGACATCGGTTACCTGTTCGACCGTTTTGTCGGTCTGATGGATCGCGCCTGAGACTGCCCATGGATCACATGTTCGGCATCGTCAATCTGTGGACCTATGTGCTCGGGGTGATTTTCATCGTCCTGCTGCCGGGGCCGAACTCGCTCTATGTGCTGAGCGTGGCGGCGCAGCGCGGGGTGCGCCAAGGGTATCGCGGCGCGTTCGGAGTGTTTCTGGGCGATACGGTGTTGATGGTGCTGGCCGCAGCCGGGGCAGCCTCGTTGCTGGAAACCAATCTGGCCGTTTATCACCTGGTTCAGGCGGCGGGAGCGCTGTATTTGGGTTGGCTGGGCATCAATATGCTGCGCGCGGCCTGGAAGCGCTGGCATACGCCTGACACCGGATTGCATGCCCAGGCGCCGCACTCCCATACCCACCCCGAGCAGGTTGGAAAGCGGCTGGAAAACCCGTTTCAAAAAGCCTTGTTCATCAGTCTGCTCAACCCCAAGGCGATTTTGTTTTTTGTGTCGTTTTTCATCCAGTTCGTCGATCCGCATTACCCGCATCCGGCACTGTCGTTTCTGCTGCTGGGCCTTATCGTCCAGTTCTTCAGTCTGCTCTATCTGTCGGTGCTGATCTTTGGCGGCGTGCGTGTGGCGGATGCCTTTCGCCGCCGCCGACGCCTTTCCGCGCTGACGATGGGCGCGACCGGCACCGGATTCTTCGGCTTCGGCGTAAAACTGGCGCTGGCGGCCACCGCAAAAACACACTGATTTTTCACCTGATTCAACCGCAAAAGAGACTCGCCCATGCCCAAGCGCAGCGACATTAAAAGCATTCTGATCATCGGAGCCGGCCCCATCGTCATCGGCCAGGCCTGCGAGTTCGACTACTCCGGCGCGCAGGCCTGCAAGGCGCTGCGCGAAGAGGGCTACAAGGTCATTCTGGTCAACAGCAATCCGGCCACCATCATGACCGACCCGGAGACAGCCGATGTCACCTATATCGAGCCCATCACCTGGCAGGTGGTCGAGACCATCATCGAGAAGGAACGGCCGGACGCCATCCTGCCGACCATGGGCGGGCAGACTGCGCTGAACTGCGCGCTCGACCTGCACCACAACGGGGTGCTGGGCAAGTACGGGGTGGAGCTGATCGGCGCCAAGCCCGCAGCCATTGACATGGCCGAAGACCGCGAGAAGTTCAAGCAGGCCATGACCCGCATCGGTCTGGGTTCGGCGCGTTCCGGCATTGCGCATACCCTCGAAGAAGCCTGGGCGGTGCAGAAAACCATCGGCTTCCCGGTCATCATCCGTCCCAGTTTCACCCTGGGCGGCACCGGGGGCGGCATCGCCTACAACCCGGAAGAGTTCGAGACTATCTGCAAACGCGGCATCGAGGCGTCGCCCACCAGCGAGTTGCTGATCGAGGAATCGCTGATCGGCTGGAAAGAGTTCGAGATGGAAGTGGTGCGCGACAGCGCGGACAACTGCATCATCGTCTGCTCCATCGAAAACCTCGATCCGATGGGCGTGCACACCGGCGACTCGATCACCGTCGCCCCTGCGCAGACCCTGACCGACAAAGAGTATCAACTCATGCGCAACGCCAGCATCGCGGTGCTGCGCGAGATCGGGGTCGATACCGGCGGCTCCAACGTGCAGTTTGCGGTCAATCCCAAGGACGGGCGGCTGATCGTCATCGAGATGAACCCGCGGGTCAGCCGCTCCTCGGCGCTGGCGTCCAAGGCGACCGGATTTCCGATCGCCAAGATCGCGGCCAAACTGGCGGTGGGTTATACCCTGGACGAGTTGCGCAACGACATCACCGGCGGCGCCACGCCCGCATCGTTCGAACCGACCATCGATTACGTGGTCACCAAGGTGCCGCGTTTTGCCTTCGAGAAATTTCCGCAGGCCGATTCTCGCCTGACCACGCAGATGAAATCGGTGGGCGAAGTGATGGCCATGGGCCGCACTTTTCAGGAGAGTTTCCAGAAGGCACTGCGTGGCCTCGAAGTGGGCGTCGATGGCATGAACGAAAAAACGCAAGACCGCGAGGTGCTGGAGAAGGAGCTGGGCGAGCCCGGCCCCGAGCGCATCTGGTATGTGGGCGATGCGTTCGCGCAGGGTATGAGCCTGGACGAAGTGCACCAGCTCACCCGCATCGATCCGTGGTTTCTCGCGCAGATTCAAGACATCGTGCAGACCGAGCTGGAGCTGGAGCGCAATTTCACCCTCGATCAGCTCGATCGCGAGCATCTCTACGCGCTCAAGCAAAAGGGTTTCTCTGATCGCCGTCTTGCCAAGCTGCTGCACACCACCGAAACGGCAGTGCGTAACCGCCGCCGTTCGCTGCAGGTGCGGCCGGCGTTCAAGCGGGTCGATACTTGCGCGGCCGAATTCGGCACGCAAACGGCCTATCTTTACTCGTCCTACGACGAAGAGTGCGAAGCCGCGCCTACGACGCGCAAGAAGATCATGGTGCTGGGCGGCGGGCCCAACCGCATCGGCCAAGGCATCGAGTTCGACTATTGCTGCGTGCACGCCGCACTGGCCATGCGGGCCGACGGCTATGAAACCATTATGGTCAACTGCAACCCGGAGACGGTGTCGACCGATTACGACACTTCCGACCGACTGTATTTCGAGCCGGTCACGCTCGAAGACGTGCTGGAAGTCGTCGACAAGGAACAGCCGACGGGCGTGATCGTGCAATATGGCGGGCAGACGCCGCTCAAGCTCGCACTCGATCTCGAAGCCAACGGCGTGCCCATCATCGGTACCAGCCCGGACATGATCGACATGGCCGAAGACCGCGAACGATTCCAGCATCTGGTCGAACAACTCGGCCTGCTGCAGCCGCCCAACCGCACCGCGCGCTCGGAAGCCGAAGCGCTGACCAAGGCTGAGGAAATCGGCTACCCGCTGGTGGTGCGTCCCAGCTATGTGCTGGGCGGTCGCGCCATGGAAATCGTGCACGAACAGCGCGACCTCGAGCGCTATATGCGCGAAGCGGTGAAGGTGAGCCACGACTCTCCGGTGCTGCTCGACCGCTTTCTGAATGACGCCATCGAGTGCGATGTCGATGCCATCTGCGATGGCACTGAGGTGTTCATCGGCGGCGTGATGGAACACATCGAGCAGGCCGGCGTGCACAGCGGCGACTCGGCTTGCTCGCTGCCGCCATACTCGCTTTCGGCCGCCACGGTGGCACGGATCAAGGAGCAGACCGTCAAGCTCGCGCATGGCCTCAAGGTCGTCGGCCTGATGAATGTGCAGTTCGCCATTCAGCAACTCGACGGGGAGGACCGTATTTTCCTGCTGGAGGTCAATCCCCGGGCTTCGCGCACCGTGCCCTTTGTCTCCAAGGCCACGGGATTGCAACTCGCCAAGATCGCCGCGCGCTGCATGGCCGGCCAGACGCTGGCGCAGCAGGGCATCACAAGGGAGGTCACACCGCCCTACTACTGCGTGAAAGAGGCGGTGTTTCCGTTCAACAAATTCCCGGGCGTCGATCCCATCCTCGGACCGGAAATGAAATCCACGGGCGAAGTCATGGGGGTCGGCAGAACCTTTGGCGAGGCCTTCGTCAAGTCGCAGCTCGCGGCCGGTACCCGCCTGCCCGATCCGCAGGCCGGTGGCAAGGTGTTCCTGTCGGTCAAGCAAAGCGACAAGCCGGACGCCGTTGAAGTGGCGCGCCAGTTGGTGGCCATGGGCTTCGGCGTAGTGGCCACCCGCGGAACCGCGGCCGCCATCGCCGAGGCTGGGGTGGAAGTGCAGGTGATCAACAAGGTCACCGAGGGGCGTCCGAATATCGTGGACATGCTCAAGAGCAATGAGATCGTGCTGGTGATCAACACGGTGGAAGAGCGCCGCAATGCCATCACCGATTCGCGCGCCATTCGCACGTCGGCGCTGGCCGCGCGTGTCACGACCTACACCACCATTTCCGGTGCACTTGCCGCGGTCGAGGGGATGAAACAACTGCAGAAAGTCGCGGTTTACCCCTTGCAATCATTCGCAAACGCGTAAAATCAATTCCATCTGAGCACCGCACCCAGGCGATTTGACGCCGCAGGCTGCGGTGCTCGTTTTTTTCCTGGTTTAACGGAGGCCCAATGATGGCGACCCCCATGACGCGCAAAGGCGCGGAACAACTCAAGCAAGAACTGCATCGTCTCAAGACCATCGAGCGACCCGCGGTGATCCAGGCCATCGCCGAGGCGCGTGCGCAAGGCGATTTGTCTGAAAACGCCGAATACGACGCGGCTCGCGACAAGCAGGGCTTTATCGAAGGCCGCATTGCTGACATCGAAAGCAAACTCGGCACGGCGCAGATCATCGACCCGAGCGAACTGCAGGCCGACGGCCGCGTGGTGTTCGGCGCTACGGTGGAACTGAGCGACGAAGCCAGCGGCGACGAAATCACCTACCAGATCGTGGGCGACGACGAAGCCGATCTCAAGCAGGGACGTATTTCCATCAACTCCCCCATCGCTCGGGCGCTGATCGGCAAAGAGTCTGGTGAAGTTGCACAGGTCGCCGCGCCGGGTGGCGTGCGCCACTACGAAATCCTTGCCGTGCACTACAGATGAGCAGTCTGCGCACCCGCTGGTTTCTCGCCGCGCTCTGGCTGGGCGGCATGACGGCCGTCGGCCTCATCGGTGCGCCCACGGCGTTCGCCACGGTGCCCGAGAAAATGATCGCCGCCGCCGTGGCCAGTCGGATGTTCTACCTCATGGCTCTGGCTGCCATCGTTTTCGGTGTGTTGATTGCCGCGCTTGAACGGTTTGCCGACAAAAAGGCGATGTCGGCGGATCTGCTGCTGCCGCTGGGCGGCGTGTTTTTTGCCGTCTTGGGCGAATTCGGCGTGGTGCCTCGGTTGCTGCAGGCCGCCTATAGCCATTCGCCGCAAGCAGGCATGTGGCACGGTATCGCCAGTCTGGTGTTCGCCCTGCAGGCACTGTGTGTGGCTGCGTATGTGTGGCGGCTGCCAACACGCCGCAAAACGGCCTGAAACTCTTTCGAAAGCGCTTCAGCCGCGTGACGATTTTTTCACGCTGGTCTGGCGCAGCTTGGCGCGCTTGACCTTGCCCGTGGCCGAAAGGCGCTGATTGCCCAGCAGGGTGACGCGCTTGACCTTGGCCCGGTGTGTCGGGCTGCTGGCCGGCACGACCACTTTGACGGTGCGAGGCGATTTGCCGCGCTTGGCGACTTGCGTTTCTTCTCCAGGCGCCAGGCGGGTTTCTTTCGGGCGCGGCCGATACAACACCAGCAGTTTGCCGATCGCTTGCACAGGAGCGGCGCCCAGCGTGTCGCAGATGGTGTGTTGCATGGCCAGGCGCGCAGCGGCATCGTCACCAAACACGCGCACCTTGATGAGTTCGTGCGCTTTGAGCGCCACGTCGATTTCCGCCAGATTGGCCGGATTGAGCCCTTGCTCGCCGATCATCACGACGGGTTTGAGCCCATGTGCCTGGGCGCGCAGACTGCTGCGAAAGGGTGGAGTGAGTTCCAATGGGGTCATGATTGCCAAGCGCGTCGCGTCATCTTTGCGCGCGCATTTTGAAGTCTTAATCCGCTATTGTCCTTGAAGAACCTATGTCGAGTGCGAAGAAAAACAAATTCAGCAAAGCTTGGCTGCAGGATCATCTCAACGATCCCTATGTGAAGATGGCGCAGCGCGAGGGCTATCGAGCCCGCGCCGCCTACAAGCTCAAGGAAATCGACGAGGCCGAGGGGCTGTTGCGGCCCGGGCAGATCGTGGTCGATCTGGGCAGCACGCCGGGCTCGTGGTCGCAATATGCGCGCAACCGGCTGATGCGTGGCGGCGTGGTGCAGGGCACTATTTTGGCGCTGGATTTGCTGCCCATGGAGCCCGTGCCCGATGTGCATTTTCTGCTGGGTGACTTCCGCGAAGAGGCGGTGGTGAACCAGTTGGAGGCGCTTCTCGAAGGGCGCAAGGTCGACGTGGTGTTGTCCGATATGGCGCCCAATCTCACCGGCATTCCGTCGGCCGATGCGGCCCGAATCGAACATCTGAGCGAACTCGCCTTGGACTTTGCGCAGCGCTGGCTGCAACCCCAGGGCGCAATGGTGATCAAGACCTTTCACGGCAGTTATTACAGTCAGATCGTGAAGGCTTTCAAGCTGGTATTTCAGCAGGTGAAGGCGGTCAAGCCGCGAGCATCGCGGGACAAATCGGCGGAAACTTTCATTCTGGCGCGCACGCTGAAAAAGTCGGCTACCTAAGCGCTCAACGTGATTGCAGCTACCTCGACAGACTTGCTATTTGTCAAATTCGATCAGATTGACAGAATCAATAGCCCATTTTGTCGGATCGGTTTTCCACAATCGCTGCGCCCTGCCTCTTGAAATGCCTAAAATGCGCTGCATGTCTTGCATCTGCGCTTGCCCTGTTTCAGGAGGTTGGTTTTGAATAATCAATGGTTTTCCAAAATTGCGATCTGGCTGGTGATCGGTCTTGTACTGTTCACGGTGTTCAAGCAGTTCGATCGTCCCCAGCAGACCGCAGATGCCGTGAGCTACACCCAGTTCATGCAAGACGCGAAAGCCGGGCGCATCAAAAAAGTCATCGTGCACCAGAGCGGTATTCTCGACGTTACGACCACGGAAGGGCGTCGTTTCAATCTCACCTCGCCCGGCGACCTGTGGATGGTTGGCGACCTGGTGAAAGACGGTGTGGATGTCGTCGGCGCCCCGCGCCAGGAACAATCGTTCCTGACGCAGATCTTCATTTCCTGGTTCCCGATGCTGTTGTTGATCGGCGTCTGGGTCTTCTTCATGCGCCAGATGCAGGGCGGTGGCCGTGGCGGTGCGTTCAGCTTCGGCAAGTCCAAGGCCCGCCTGCTCGATGAATCGAGCAACAACGTAACCTTTGCTGACGTCGCCGGTTGCGACGAGGCCAAGGAAGACGTGAAGGAACTGGTGGACTTTCTCAAAGACCCGCAGAAATTCCAGAAACTCGGCGGGCGCATTCCTCGTGGGGTGCTGCTTGTCGGCCCTCCTGGCACCGGCAAGACGCTGCTGGCCAAGAGTATTGCGGGTGAAGCAAAAGTACCGTTTTTCACCATCTCGGGTTCTGACTTCGTCGAAATGTTCGTCGGCGTGGGCGCGGCTCG
>CALBRU010000140.1 GCA_937927695.1 uncultured Thiomonas sp.
GCAAAACGCGTTGGAACGCCACGCCATCCCGCCCGCCACGCTCGAACTCGAAATCACCGAAAGCCTGCTGGTGGATGAAACCGGCGCCCTGTTCGCCCAGCTCACCGCGCTGCGCAACATGGGAGTGACCCTCGCGCTCGACGACTTCGGCACCGGCTATTCGTCCATGGCGGCGCTGCGCAAGCTGCCGATCGACGTGATGAAAATCGACCGCTCCTTCGTCATCGATCTGGAAACCGACGCCAGCGCCCTGCCCGCGGTACGCGCCATCGTGGCGCTGGCGCAGGCCTCGCAACTGCACCTCGTGGCCGAAGGCGTGGAAACCGAGACGCAGGCACGCATGCTGCGCGAACTAGGCTGTCACGAATTGCAGGGCTATCTGTATTCGCGCCCCGTCGAGCCGGCGCGGTTTCTGCAACTTCCCGGCTTGCGCCACGGCACACCCGCAGCCTGACACTCACTCCCGCCGCAAATAGAAGCCGTGATACAGATCAAGTGAATGCGCGGGCTCGAAGGCGATGTGGCAATGCTTGTCGGGGTTTTGCCAGCGGTCGACGATCTGGTAGCCCAAGCGGGTGAAACCCTCCAGGAACGGCGCATACGCGGCGATGCGGTAAGGGCAGAAGGCCGTGCCGATGCTCTGCAGGGTGAAGAAGTCTTGTCCACCGTTGTCCAGCACATGCAGCGGGGTGAGGTTGAGAATGATGTGGCGTGGTGGATGTGCCAGCGCTGCCAGACGCTGCGCCAGGGTGTCGGGCAGATATTGCAGCACGCCCAGCGCCAGCAACACGTCCACGCCGCCCGCCCCGGCGAAGTCGCCGTTGAAGCGCAGCCGCCCTGCGGGGTCGCGCTCGCGGGCGATTTCCGCGCCCCGCGCCATCACCGCAGGCACGTCGCTCACCGTCCAGCGCAGACCCGGCGGATAGTCGAGGTAGCGCTGATAGCCGTAGTAGCCAATGCCGATATGCCCGCCCAGATCGAACACCGAACTCTGCCCCTGTGCAAACAGTTTTTGCAGCCAGAAGATGACGGGATAGTCGCTGGGGTAGATGCGCTTGATGCGCTCAAGATACATGCCCGCCGCATCGGCGTTGTCGTAGCCCAGCGGGCGGGTGTTCGGCGCGCTGGCCTGCGCCGCGTCGAAGCTGGAATAAACGCCGCGAAACAGGTTGGCGTCGGTGTTCTTGGCAAAGGCGGCCTCTGCACGCTGGCGGCGCAGTGCGCCGAGGGGCGGCAGATCGGCCAGGCGATCCAGGGCGGCGTGAGTGCGCTCAAGCAAGGGCATGACGGTCTCCATCGAAGCGGCAAACGATACCGCAAAACTGGCCGCGCGCAAGCTCGATTTGAATGTAATTAGTTGTCTCTAATGGTGTCTTTATTTTTCTTTTGTGTGGCCAGATCAAGAGATGGCGTCACCGAAACACGACGCCCGAAATCGATTGCGAACTGTCAATCTTTTCAAACAACAGCAGGCGCAGCATCTCGCCCATTCTTCCAACGAGACGAGTGTGGGCCATGGATTTCCATCGACAAACCGGAGAGGGCCGGATCGCGCGCGCGGCGCGAACTGCGCAGGCCGTTTTTTTAGCCGCCGGGCTACTGGCGCTCAACCCCTTGGCACGGGCGCAAGACGCCGCAACGTTCGTGGCACAGAACGGGGTAAAAGTTCAACCCGCTGATGCGGCGCAGGACGCCTGGCACGTGGTACCCGCAGCGGTGCCCACGGTGCAGCAAGGCAGTGTGGGCAAGGAAATGCCGCAGGATCACAGCCAGTTTCCGCAGCTCAAGGGGCCGTTCACCTCGCCCGAGCAGGTCACCCAGGCCTGCCTGAGCTGTCACACCGACGCGGCCAAGCAGGTCATGTCCACCATTCACTGGACCTGGAAGGCCTACGACCCCAAGACCAAGACGCTGGTGGGCAAGAACCACGTCTACAACAACTTCTGCGTCAGCCCGATCAGCAACGAGCAGTTCTGCACCGTGTGCCATGTGGGCTATGGCAGCACCGACCCGAACAAGTTCGTGCCGTTCGACCACCGCAGCCAGGATCATGTGGATTGCCTGGTGTGCCACGACCAGACCAAGACCTATCACAAGATTCCGTTCATCGGCGGCAATCCTGCGATGGAAAAAATCGCGGTGCGGCCGGGATGCGGCGAGGTCTATGGCACCGACAAGCCTTTCGTCGAGCCGGAGAACCTCGCCAACATCGCGCAGCATGTGGGCTCTCCCACGCGCTACACCTGCGGCCAGTGCCACTTCTACGGCGGCGGCGGCGACGGCGTGAAGCACGGCGACTTGGACAGTTCGCTGGTCAACCCCGCGCGCGCTGAAGACGTGCACATGGCGACCAAAGGTCTGAACTTCTCTTGCCAGGAGTGCCACAAGACCGAGAACCACAATGTCAGCGGCTCGCGCTACGTCACTGACATGATGTTCAATGACAAACAGTTCATGCGCGGCAACCCGCACAACACTCAGGCGGCGAGTTGCGTGTCGTGCCACGGGCAGACGCCGCACAAGGGCAACGACCTCAACAGCCAGATTCAGGCCGCGACGCTGAACATGCACACCCGCGACATTGCCTGTGAGACCTGTCACATCCCCGAGTTCGCGCGCGGCGGCCTGCCCACCAAGATGGAGTGGAACTACGCCACTGCCGGCAAGCTCGCGCCCAACGGCTCGCCGCTGGTCATCAACGACAGCCACGGCTGGAACACCTATTGGGGCGTCAAAGGCAGCTTCAAATGGGCGGAAAACGTGGTGCCGCAGTACCGCTGGTTCAACGGCGTGGAACGCTGGATGAATGTCGGCGACAAGGTGCAGGACTTCAAGAACACCAACGGCGTAGTACAGCTCAACGCCATCGAGGGCAGCCCGACCGACGGCAAGTCCAAGATTTTCCCGTTCAAGATCATGCGCAACAACCAGCCGTATGACACGCAGACCGGCATCCTCGCGGTGTTCCATTCCTTCGGTTTCGACAAAGACTCCTACACCATGAGTTACGACTGGCAGACCTCGATCGAGGCCGGCATGAAGGCCGCGCATCTGCCGTATTCAGGGCACTACGACTTTGTCAAGACCGATATGTACTGGCCGATCGAGCACATGGTGGCGCCCAAGACGCAGGCGCTCACTTGCATGCAGTGCCACGCCAGCGACGGTCGGCTGCAGAACATCGACGGCGTGTACATGCCGCATCGCCCGAAAGACCACAACACCTGGCTGGAACGCATCGGCCTGACCGTCGCCGCGCTCGCATTGGCTGGCGTGCTGCTGCACGGCCTCATCCGCTTCGGTCTGTGGCTGCGTCGCCGCGGTCATTGAAAGGACCTCATCATGACGACAAACCGCGTTTACATGTTCACCCGCTTCGAGCGCTTCTGGCACTGGAGCCAGGCCGCGCTCATCATCACCATGCTGTTCACCGGGTTTGAGATTCACGGCTATCTCGGAGGCTTCAATTTCGAGCACGCGCTGCTCATCCACGAATACGCCGCCTGGCTGCTGATGACCCTGTGGGCTTTCGCCATTTTCTGGCACTTCACCACCGGGGCGTGGAAGAACTACATCCCCGACCTGCGCCCGAAGAGCCTGTGGACGGTGGCACGCTACTACGCCTGGGGCATGTTCATCGGCGAACATCACCCGTATCACAAGGTGTCGTTTCGCAAACACAACCCGCTGCAGCGCCTCGCCTATCTGTGGCTCAAGCTGATGATCAATCCGCTCATCTGGGCCAGCGGCCTGCTGCTGCTGTTTTACAGCTACGACTGGATTCGGCTCTCGCCGCTGGGTCTGCAGCTCGACTGGGTGGCGCTCACCCATACCGCTGCCGCCTACATGATGCTGCTGTTCTTCATCCTGCACGTCTATCTGGGCACCACGGCGCACCCGCCCACCGCCTACATCAAGGCCATGATCACCGGTTGGGAAGATGAAGACGAACCCGCCGCGCCCTCCTCCTCCAGCGTCGCACAACCGGAGCCCCATCATGGCTGATACCCGACTCTTCCGCCCCGGCCCTCTGTTGCAGTTGACCGTGCTGGGCGCCGCACTCTCGGCCCTGAGTCTGAGCGCCGTTCTGCGCATCGATACCCTTGTGCAGGCTGCCGAACCAGCGGCCAAGCCCGCAGCCCAAGCCGCCTCCACCCCGGCGACGCAAATCAATCTGGAAAGCGCCTCGCTCACCGATCTGCCCGGCTCGCCCTCGCGTGTGCGCATCGACCAGAGCTTAGGCGTACACGCCATCAAGCAGCGCGACGGGTTTGTCGAACTGGACAACGCCGTGCTGCTCAAGACCTATGTCTATGCGTATTCCAGGCAGGCGGTGAACTACACCGGCATCCTCACGCCGAATACCGAAATGATCGAACCGCCCGCGCCGGTGCAGGCCAGCGCGAAGGAAAAGCAGCGGGTCGACGCCATGATCGCATTCGACAAAACGCACCCCAAGCTGCGCATCGACGTCGATGACATCGCGCTCGACGCCTATGTGCCTCAGGGCAAGTACTACCCCATCGACAACCGCCTGTTCATCCACGGCGTCGGGTATTACTTCGACAACTCGCCGTATCACTACACCTACGATCACCCCGAAGCATTTCGCCATCTGGCCTGCGCCGATGCCGCCGTGATGAAAACCCTCAACGACGCCATCGCCAACTACCAGCACTTTCACATGGCCATTTTCGCCACCGTGCTCGGCGGCGACGCCAAGACGCAAGGGTTGCTGCTGCGGGTGGATGAAGTGCAGCTCAAGGACGCTCTGGGCAATGTGCTGATCGATCAGAAGGCGGGGTGAGTTGGCGCAAACCCGCGCCCCCTCCCAACCTCCCCCACGCGGTGGGGGAGGAGCAAACACCCCTCCCCATGGCATGGGGAGGGGTGGGGTGGGCTAAGGTTGTTTCGGTAGAGCCGCTCAAGCCGAGCGGTAGTCCTTGAGGTATTTGCCCTCGAACCAGCGCTTGGCCCAGGTGAAGGCGCGAGAAGGCGGCAGGACGATGGTTTTGTTCTCGTTGCGGAACACCAGAATGCCGCTGTCCACGGTATCGACGATGCACACCAACTCGGCCTTGGGCACATGCTGCGCAGGCTGGCCTTGCATCACCAGCAACAGATTCTCGGCAGCGGCCTTGGCCTGCAGGTCGGCCATGTGCGCCTGCTTGGGCAGCCAGTCCGGGCCGGGATAGCTGCCGGCGTCTCCGGCCACGAACACCCGCTCGAAACCGGGCACGGCGCAATGCGCGTCCGCCTGAATGAAGCCGCCGGGCGAACGCGGCAGCTCGGAGTTGTGCGTCCAGCCCGGCCCCGTCATGCCGGGCATGAACAAAATGAGATCGGCCTTGACCAGGCCGCCCTCGGTCTCCACCCCTTCGGGCGACATGCGCAGCGGCTTGTGGCCCAGATGCGTGTCGATGCGGCGCTTGGCCATGTGCGACAGCAGCCCGGTGACGGCGCGCTCGCCCAGGCGTTGTCCCGGCGTTTCGGAGGCGTTGAAAAACACCAGTTCCACCTTGTCGCGTTTGCGCTGGCGGCGCAGCCAGGTGTCGATGCCGAACAGCAACTCGAACATCGGCCCGCCGCGCGCCGCCGTGGGCTCCTGCGGGTTGCCGCCAAAACCGCAGGCGATGCGCCCGCTGTCCATCGCCAGCAGCCGCTCGCGGATTTTCTCCGCCGCCGCCACGCCCTCGCACAGCGCGATGGTGTGCTCGATGCCCGGCAGCTTTTTGATGAAGCGCCCGCCCGTGGCGATGATCAGGCCGTCGTTCTCCACCGGCCCGCCGGTAGTCAGCACCGTGCGCCCGCCGTCTTGCAGCCCGGTCACTTCGGCGGCGAGAAAGTCGATGCGATGCTTGTGTAAAAACGGCACCAGATCGATGACCAGATCGCTGCTCTTGCGCACCCCCGTGGGCACCCAGATCAGACTGGGCAGATAGACGAATTCGGCCTTGGGCGCCACCAGAGTGATACGCGCCTGCGGCGCCTTGGCGCGCAAAGAGCGCGCCGCGGTGAGGGCGGCAAAGCCCGCGCCGAGTACAACAAAATGGGAGGACATGATGGATGGGCTATGCGGATACGACAGAAGCGAAGCATAGGCCCGGCATGGCCGCTCGGGCTTGTGAATTGTCAGAGCCAAAGGGTCCGCTGCCTGGGCTGCCCCACCCTTTCTGAAACGCTTTGTAAATGCCGTTGACGCGCACCGGACAAGCGGAGAATTCTGATAAAGAACGAGCGTTCGATTTTCAGATAAACCCAAGGCCGCGACACGGCCAGACGACGGAGACAACCCATGCACACCTTCTCGCTGAAGACAGCCTTGGCCGCCAGTTCCAGCGCCCTGCTGCTCGCGGCCTGCGGTGGCGGTGGCGGCACGCCCACCCCCACCACCGGCTCGGCTGACACCCTGATTTCAGCCAGCGTCACGCCCACCGCGGCGATATCGACCAACACCATTGCAACGTCGAGCCACTGGATGGGCCGCTACCCCAGCGGGGTGCAGCAGCTCATCGGCGCGCCGGTTTGCGGCGTGACGGTCTACAAGTACACCTACGCCACCGTGGGCGGCGAGAACGAATCCACCACCGCCACCGGTGCGCTGATGATTCCCTCCGGCAGCACCGCGCAATGTCAGGGCGCAAAGCCCATCGTGCTCTACGCCCACGGCACCGCGCTGAGCAAGAACCGTGACCTGGCCGCACTCGGCGACCCGAGCAACCCCGCCTTCGGCACCGCCTCGCGCGTGGCCATGATCTTCGCCGCGCAGGGCGACATCGTCGTTGCGCCCAACTACGCCGGTTACGACACCTCGCCCCTGCCCTACGCGCCTTATCTCAATAAACAGCAGCAGTCGCAGGACATGATCGACAGTCTCACGGCCGCGCGGCAAGCGTTGATGCAACTGAACCTGCCCGTGAGCGACAACGGCAAACTGTTCGTCACCGGCTATTCGCAAGGCGGCTTTGTGTCGATGGCCACACTGGCCAAGCTCGATGCCCAGGGCCGCCCGGCCACAGCGGGCGCGCCGATGTCCGGGCCTTACGGCATGCTCGCCATCAGCGATGAGATCATGCTCGGACATCCCAACGTTGGCGGCACCGCCTACCTGCCGCTGGTCGCCAACTCTTACGCCCATCTGCCCGCTGGGTCGCCGCAAATCGACCTGGCCGCCATGTTCAACCCGCTTTACGCGGACGCGCCGACCCTGTTCCCCGGCCCCGTGGGCTTTGCGGGCTTCAGCCAACTGGTGCAGGCCGGAAAGATTCCGTACACCGCCATCTTTCAGTCTGCGCCCCCCGGCAACACCACGCTGGACAGCCTGAGCGAAGGCTGGCCGCTCGGCCCGCTGGGCTTCGATCCGACGAACTATCTCATCAGCACGGCTTACCGCGCGCAATATGTAGCCGACGTGCTCGCCCACCCCGACGGCGCCGCGCCCGTTGATGGCTCCGCCCCCAACTTCACCACCACCGCGCCAACGCCTGCGAGCAACCCGCAAGACCCCCTGCGGCAAATTCTCCTGGCCAACGATCTGCGCGGCTACACCCCGAGCATGCCGCTGCTGATGTGCGGCGGCGATCAAGACCCCGAAGTGTTCTGGAACCAGGACGCCGCCGCCATGACTGCCACCCTGATGAACAAGACCCAGACCCACCCCGGCCTGCGCTTCGCCACCCTCGACCTGGACAACCAGGGCAGCCCCGGCACCTACAGCAACGGCCTGACCAGCTATGGCCTGAACACCGCACAGCAACAGATCATGCAGACCGTGGCGAGCACGGTGCAAGGTGGTTTCATCGCGTATCAACAAGGTGTGGTGCAAGCGGCTGAAACGCAGGGCTACACGGCGCAGCAGGCTGCTGCCTACGCGATGGAGAACTACCACACCGACGAGCGCCCGTTCTGCACCGTGGCAGCGCGCGCCTTCTTCAATCTTTATGCGCAGTAAGCGGGGCTGGCCTGTCGCTACCCGCCACGCGGCCAGGAGCCTGTCGGGCTTGGGGCGTGGAAGGCGAAAAAGGGCGGTGTGAATGCCATGGGGCGGCGGCTGCTAGCCTCTACGACGCTGCACGGCAGACGGCGGCGAGTTTGTTGCCATCGGGGTCGCGCACGTAGGCGGCGTAGAAATCCGGGCCGTAGTGCGGGCGCAATCCGGGTGCGCCTTCGCTGCTGCCGCCATGCGCCAGTGCAGCAGCGTGAAAATCATCGACCTGCACCCGGCTGCTGGCAGCCAACGCGATCATGGTTCCATTTCCCACTGTGGCCGACTGACCATCGAAGGGTTTGCACAGCCACAGCGCCAGCTCCACCCGCCCTTCATCGACGTATCGGCCCCAGCCGATTTCCTGCGTGGGATCGTCGTCTTCCGTCGCGCAGCGCGCGTGCCCGAGCGCGGCCAACACCGGGTCGTAGAACGCGGCCGCGCGAACGAGATCGTTGCTGCCGAGCATAAGGTAGGTGAACATCGTGTGCGCTCAGAGAGTTTTCGCCACGCCGTCAAGCCGCGGGCAAGATATCGTGACCAAAAGGGGATGACAACACGATCAGCCCCAGAATATTCAACGTAACCGTTGCCCAGAAGACGGCCCGAAATTCCGGTTTGACTGTTTTATGGCGGAACGCCTGTTGCGCCAGCAGCGCACCCGGCCAGCCACCGATCAGGCTCAGAAAATGCAGGGTTTTTTCCGGCGTTCTCCGGGACTGGTTCAACGCCGCAGCTTTGTCGATTGCATACGCGACAAAACACACAACGCTGGCGATCAGATAGAACGGAACGAAGTATTTTGGCGGCGTCCAGAGCAGGGATAGCCCGACGCACAAGGCCACAAAAGCCGGAATGAGCCACAGCGAGCCTGTTTTGCGCGGCAAAGGCGACGGCCTCGGCGCAGGGCGCTTTGACGCATTTGCTGGCCGGACTCGGAGCACCTGCACCGCACGCTTACGCCCTGAGGCATCAGTCTCAATGCCGAAACGCAGCCGCTCGCCGACCTTGGGCTTGCCGGGATGGGCTGCAAATGCCTTGATGTGGACGAAGATGTCCTGGTCGCCTATATCCGGAGTGATGAAGCCATACCCCTTTTCTTCGTTCCACTGCCGCAGACTGCCTTCGAATTGCATGATGGATTGCTTGAGTTCCTTACCTTGATCCAGCGATTATTCATGTGACTTGCCCACTCACGCAAAAATCTTCCCCGGATTGAGGATGCCCTTCGGATCGAGTGCCTGCTTGATGGCGCGCATCACGTCGAGGGCGTCGTCGCCAGCTTCTTCGCGCAGAAAGCCCTGCTTGTGCAGGCCGATGCCGTGTTCGCCGCTGCAGGTGCCGCCGAGCTTAAGGGCGCGGCGCACGAGCTGGGCGTTGAGGCGCTCGGCGAGTTCGCGCTCTTCAGGTTTTGCGGGGTCGATGAGGTAGCCGATGTGGTAGTTGCCGTCGCCCACATGGCCGACGACAAAGTAGGGCAGACCGGCTTCGTCGGCCTCGGCAATGGTGTCGTTGATGCTCTCGGCCAGGCGCGAAATGGGCACGCAGGTGTCGGTGGTGACGCAGCGGCAGCCGGGCTTCATTTGCAGCGCGGAGAGGTAGGCGTGGTGCCGCGCCTTCCACAGCCTGCTGCGTTCTTCTGGCGTGTCGGCCCAGGCGAAGTCGGAGCCGGCATAGTCTGCGGCGAGGGTCTGCACGGTTTCGGCCTGCTCGCGCACGCCAGCGGGAGAGCCGTGGAATTCCATCAGCAACAGGGGCTGCTCGGGCAGGCCGAGATGGTCGTGCGCGTTGACCGCGCGCACCGCGCCGGGGTCCATCAGTTCCACGCGGGCGATGGGAATGCCCGCCTGGATGAGGGCGATGGTGCAGTCCACCGCGCGCGCCACGTCGGGGAAGGAGCACACCGCGGCGGCCACGGCCTCGGGCTGCGGGTACAGGCGCAGGGTGACTTCGGTGATGATGCCCAGCGTGCCCTCGCTGCCTACCATGAGGCGGGTGAGATCGTAGCCCGCGCTGCTTTTGCGCGCCTGGGTGCCGGTGCGCACCACGCGGCCGTCGGCCAGCACCACGGTGAGCGCCAGCACGTTTTCGCGCATGGTGCCGTAGCGCACGGCGTTGGTGCCCGAGGCGCGCGTGGCGGCCATGCCGCCTATCGTGGCGTCGGCGCCGGGGTCGATGGGGAAGAACAGGCCGGTATGGCGCAGTTCGTCGTTCAACTGCAGCCGCGTGACCCCGGCCTGCACGGTGACGAGCATGTCGGCGGCGGCCACGTCGAGGATGCGGTTCATGCGCGTGAGATCGAGGCTG
>CALBRU010000141.1 GCA_937927695.1 uncultured Thiomonas sp.
GACGGCTGGCGCATCGAAGGTGGCACGCAGTTGCCCGGCAACGTCCGCGCACAGTTGCAGGCCGAGCACAACGCCGCGGCCGACGAATCCGGCCCGCTGCAGATCGCAGGCGCGCGTGACCGGTTAGCGCTGCGACTGTCGCACGATTTCGGGCGGGTGTGGGCCAATGTCAGCACGGCGGTGATGTCGTATGACACCCGCCGCGGCAATCCGCTGGGGCATGGCGCGAGCACGCAGTTCGAATTGGGCCTTTGGCTGCGCCGCAGCGAGCCCGATCTCAGTGTGAAATTGCTGGGGTATTCCAACCAATTCAGCGCCGACGCCGGACCGCCCCTGCCCAACTATGCCGCGCTGGTGCCGGGCGGCGCCGCGCCCAATGCCGCGTTTTTCATCCCGGCCGGTGACGATGTGTACGGCCTGGGTTTGGGGTTCAATATGGCGCACAGCGACACCTACGCCCGCCGCTGGCTGCCCTATGCCGAGGTCGATGTGCTGCAATCACGCCGGTTGGGGTTGACCAATAACCTGAACCTGGGGCTGCACGGCCCGGTGTTCGGGCCCGATCAACTGTCTTTGAGTTACCAGCGCCAGCAGAACACCTCGGGCCTGAACCGGCAGTGGAGTCTGCAATACCGTTTGTGGTTCGGTCGATGACCGCGTTCTTTTTACCCCGATGAAGCAGGAGAGTTCCATGTCCCCATCCCCCACTACACACTCCCCCGCCCGCCGCGCCGCGCTCGGTCTGGCCGGCGCCGCCGTGATGCTGCTCGCGGGCTGCGCCGTCACCGCCCTGCCCGGCCAGTCGCTCAGCGTGCCAGCGGACGCCAGGTTCGCCGTGCTGCCGCTGGCCAACGCCACCGATGTGCCGCTGGTCGAGCGCCGGGCGCAGGCCATCACCGTCTCGCTGCTGCAGCAAAAGGGCTTGCGCGAAGTGGTGGTCTATCCGCAGAAATCCACCGACAACCCACTGGAGGCCGAGCCCGCAGTGACCGCAGCGCAAGCGCTGGCCTGGGCCAAGCAGCAAGGCGCACGCTATGCGCTCTCCGGCACGGTCACCGAATGGCGTTACAAAACCGGGGTGGACAGCGAACCCGCGGTGGGCATCACCCTGCAGGTCACCGACGTGCCGACAGGCCAGGTCGTCTGGAGCGCCAGCGGCGGTCGCTCGGGCTGGGGCTATCAGGCGCTGGCCGCGGTCGGGCAGTCGCAGATCGAATCGCTGCTGCGCGGCATCCGCGTGACGACCTCGGTCGAAAAACCCGCCGCCAAGCCCTGACGCGCTCAGCGCACAACGCCTTCCCCACCGCTGCATGAAACTCGACAATCTCTCCACTCGCGTCAGCCGCCGCATGCGCAGCGAGTCGGCGCGCATGCGCTGGCAATGGCTGCGCTACTGGCGGCCGAACACGCAGTCGGGGCGGCTGATGGCGATGTTCGAAGCCGTGCTGCTGCCGGTGCTGGTGCTGTGGCTGGGCTGGAAGCTCAGGCCGGATGATCCGCTGGGCGCTCACGCCGGTTTTCCCTGGGCCTGGTTCGGCCCTTGGCTGATTGCGGTGCGCTACGGCGCCGGGTACGGGCTGTTTGGCGTGGGGTTTTACGCGGCGTTCTGGAAGTTCTCCCCCACGCTGTTCCATAACGCCCCCGCCGCGGAATTTCCGGCCGAATTCTTTCTCGGCGGCATGCTGATGACCCTGATTCTGGGCGAATTCGGCGCGGCCTTCCGCAACCGGCAGGTGCTGCACCGCGAAGTCACCAAAGACCTGACGGCGCGGCTGGAGCGCACCAAGCGCCGCCTGTTCGTCATCAAGGAAGCGCTGTCCACCCTGGAGCAGGAACTCACCGACCGCCCCATGACCCTGCGCGACGCCCTGCTCGACCTGCGCCGCACCTTCACCTTCCAGGGCAACCGTCCGGCGCTGGCCGCCCCTGCAGCCACCCCCGGCCTGCCGACGCCCGCGCCCCTGCCCGACCCGCGCGCCTTTCTGCAGCTGCTCAGCCAGTCGTGCCGCCTGGTCGAGGCGGGCATCTTTGTGCGCGAAATCGGCCCGCAAGGGCTGCAATGGCGGCTGGCCGCTTCATTGGGTCAAACCCTGCCCCCGCTCGATCCCGGCGAGGTGCTGATCAACCGCATTCTGGAAACGCATCAGTCGGTACACATCGCCCAAGCGCATCTGAACGAAGCCGACGGCAGCAACCCCTGGGTATTCGCCGCCCCGCTGCGGCTGGACGTATACGACGAGGTCGATGCCCTGCTGGCGGTGCACACCATGCCCTTCATGTCGTTCGAGGAAAACAATCTGCAGCGCCTGCAGGTGCTGTGCGCGTCCTATCTCGATTTCAGCCAGCTCGAACTCAGCGTGGAAGATGTGCGCTCGGCTTGGGTGCAGGCGCCCATCGGCCTGCAGCAGGAATGGGCGCAGCTCAGCGAACTGGGGCAGAACTTCAAGCTGCGCAGCTACTGCGCGGTGTGGAGCGGGCAAGGCCGTGTGAGCGACGACGCGCTGGCCGAGTTTGCCGGTCTGCAGCCGGTGGAGAGCTCCACCTGGACGCTCAAGGGCCGGGGCGGCAAACCCGCGCTGATCGTGCTCCTGCCCTTGCTCAGTTCCGGCGGACTTGCGAATTACCGCCGCGACATGGCGAGCCAGCTCGTGCAGATTCTCAGCCGCAGCAACCAGCGCCCCGATCAGGCCTTCGATCTGGATTTTCTCGAAGTCTCGGGCGCCCCCAGCTTCCTGGAGCTGCGCCGCCTGCTCAGCAGCGCCGCGGCGGAAACCAAGACCTCATGAATCCCCTGTTCTACAAGCTCGGCTCGCTCATCGTCCTGCTGGAGACGGTGGCGGCCTGGCTGCTGGTCAGCCGCGACGACACGCACCTGCTGCTGTTCTGGGCGGTGCATGGTGCGGCGGCCGTGCTGGTCGGGCTGTTGCTGTGGACGCTGCTACCCACCGAGCTGCGCAAACCCAAGCGGCTGTCACTCACCCTTTTGACCTTGCTCGCGTTGTTTTTTCCGGTCATCGGCGTGTTCGGTTTGCTGATCGCCGCGCGGCTGGCG
The DNA here is from genome assembly GCA_937927695.1 of uncultured Thiomonas sp. Classification (GTDB taxonomy): domain Bacteria; phylum Pseudomonadota; class Gammaproteobacteria; order Burkholderiales; family Burkholderiaceae_C; genus Thiomonas. Next base: position 3,053 of record CALBRU010000141.1, read on the forward strand.
CAATCGCTGCCCATGCGCCACCAAGCCACCGAGCACCTGCGCGAAGCGCCGTCGCTGGAGGTGTTCGCCGTCTCGCATATCGACGATGACCAGCGCCGCGACTTGCCCGCCGGCCAGACCGCCCGTATTGCCCGCGACCAGAGCCAGCCGCAGGCCCAGCGCATTCGCGCCGTGCTGGCGCTGCGCGACATGTCGCCGCGCATGGCGCTGCCGGTGCTGCGCAAGCTGCTGTCCGACCCCGATGAAGAAATCCGCCTGCTGGCCTACGGCATCAGCAACACCTGGGAGCAGCGACTGACCGATAGCCTGCAAGATGCCTTGCGCGAAGTCGAAGTCGTGCGCCACGCCGCGCCCTCCGGCCCGGCGCTGGCGCGTGCAGCGCAGCGCGTGGCCGAGCTGCAGATGGAGTTCATCTATCAGGGCCTGGCGCAAGGCGACCTGCGCGACTTTGCCCTGCAGCAGGCCTTGCACTACTGCAAGATCGCCCGCGACGCGCTGCCGCAAGACACCGGCCTGCAGATGATGTTCCTGCGCCTGTCTCTGGCCGCGGGCAAGACCGATGCGGCCCGCGAGGTGCTCGAACATCTCACCTCGGAAGGCGCCAGCCCGACGCTATGGCGCCCTTACGCCGCGGAGCTGGAATGGATTCAGCGGCAATTCGGCCGCATCAGCGAGGTGCTGCAACCGCTGGGCACCCGGCAGGTGGCCCCCCGGCTGCGTCCCGTGGTGCGGGTCTGGCAGACCGAAACCCCGACTCGCAGCGAGCCGGTCATCTCCGACACACCCGCCGTGCAGCGCCC
>CALBRU010000142.1 GCA_937927695.1 uncultured Thiomonas sp.
CCAGCAATCCGGCTGCGATGTGGCCGCGCGCTTCATCTCCGCGCTCGAAGCTGCCGTCACCCGATCCCGCACCGATTGACGCCGCGGGCGCGCGGTGGGCGACAATCCGCCCATCATGCAGATGCCGCAAACCCGTTCTGCCCGCATTTTGATGGCGGCCTTGCTGCTGACCCTCGCGGGGGTCACGGCGGCGCTGTACCTCGCCCTGCATCAGCCCTGGCTGGGGCTCACCCTGTCGTCGCGTGCCGACGCGTACAGCCCGGGCGTCGAAGTGTTGCATGTCGCTCGCAACGGCCCCGCCGCCGCCATCGCCAAGGGCTCGCGCTTGCTGTCGGTCAGCGCGAACGGGCAGCGCGTGGCCTTGCAACCCAGCGACCTGATCGAAGAGCCTGACTATTTCGACACCTACGCCGAAGTCGAGCGCTTTTTTCAGCGCCAAACGCAGATCGCCGCGCTGCAGGCCCGTCCCCTGTTGCTGAGCTGGCAAGACCCTGCCGGACAGGTCTTCGAGCAGACCGTCACGCCCCTGCCCAGCCGTCCGCTCGCCAGTCTGCCTTTGGTGTTCTGGTTCCAGTTGCTCTGCGGCGGCGTGGCCCTGCTCGTCGGCGCCTGGGTCTATGCGCTCAAACCTAGGGGCTGGCCGGGGCGGCTGCTGGCGCTCTCGGGGCTGCTGTTTCTACCCAACACCTACTCGGCCGCGATCTACAGCACCCGCGAACTGGCGCTGCCCGGCGGTCTGTTCGAGCTGCTTTCGGCCGTCAATCATCTGGGGGCGCTGGGGTTCGGCGGCGCGCTGGCCGCGCTATTTCTGGTGTACCCAGCGCGACTGGCGGCAGCGAAGTGGCTCTGGCCCGTGCCCATCATCGTGGTGGGCTGGTGGGCGATGGATGCCGCGCGTCTGGCGCCCAACGTGAGCTGGGGGGTGCGCATTCCGCTGCTGCTCGAAATCCTGCTTGCCGTGGCACTGGCCGTGGTGCAGTGGCGGCGCAGCGCCATGCGCGCGGCCGACCGCGCCGCGCTGCGCTGGTTCATGCTCTCGGCCATGCTAGGCGCGTTCACCTTTGTCGTCTTCACCTTCGGTTCGAGAATGATCGGGGTGTTCACGCCGATGCAACAGGGCTATGCCTTCGGTTTTTTTCTCGCCATGTACCTCGGCTTGGCGCTGGGGGTCGGGCGCTATCACCTGTTCGACCTAGACCGCTGGGCCTACCGGCTGCTGCTGTGGGTGCTGGGGCTGGGGCTGATCGTCGTGCTCGACATGCTGCTGGTGCTGCTGCTGAACTGGCGCCACGATTTGTCGCTGATTCTTACTTTGCTGCTGGCCGGGCTGCTGTATTTGCCGCTGCGGCAATGGCTGTGGGGCCGCATGATGCAGGGCGAGTTGCCGCCCATCGACAAGCTGCTGCCCGAGATCATTTCGGTGGCCTTCACCGCGCAGACCCTGGAGCGCGAGCGCCGCTGGCTCGGCCTGCTCGACCGGCTGTACCAGCCGCTGCACAACCTGCCCATGCCGCCAGGCGAGGCCGACACCGCTCCCGGTCTGGCGCAAGACGGCATGGAGCTGCGCATCGCTCCGGCTGGCGGCCTGGCCGCGCGCCGCCTGCAAGGGCGCAGCGCCGGCCAGCGCCTGTTCACCGTGACCGACGCCGACCTGGCCGCCTCGCTCGTGACCCTGTTCAACCAGGCGGCAGCGGGCCGCGACGCGCTGGAAACCGGCGTGCAGCAAGAGCGCGACCGCATCGCCAGCGATCTGCACGACGACATCGGCGCCAAGCTGCTCACCCTGCGCCATCTGGTGCACGGCGAGCGCGAGCAGGCCATGCTGATGACCACCATCGATCAGCTCCGCGCCATCGTGCGCGGACTGCGTCAGGCGGTGCAGCCGTGGGAAGAGTTCGCCGCCGACATCCGCTCGGAAACCGCGCAACGCCTGACCGCCGCCGGCATGGAACTCGACTGGCCGCCGCCGCTCATCGGCGGACTCAACGCCACTCAACTGCCCGTGCAGGATGCCGCGCAGCAATACCACTTGCGCGCCCTGCTGCAGGAGGCGGTGAGCAACGCCATACGCCATGCCCGCGCCAACCGGGTTTCGGTGCGACTGAGCATCGTCGATCGTTCACAAATGCGCCTGGACGTTTTCGACGACGGCATCGGCATCGACCCGCAGCATGCCACCACCGGACATGGCCTGACCAGTATGCAAATCCGAGCCCGCGCCCTGGGCGGCCAGATCGCCTGGCGCCGCAACATCGACCGCGTCCCGTCCAACGCGCCCGCCGACGAACCTGCGGCAAGTGCCGGGCAGCCCTCGGGCCGCGGTACTTGGGTGGAGCTGGTGTTTCCCCTGACCGCCAACACGGGTTGATCCGCCCTTGTCACAACAAAGTCGATCCGGCCGCGCACAATGCGCCGCATACAGTTTTTCAGAGCGCAGGCTTCGTTATATGTTTTTCCTAACCGTTCGATTGTGACAATCGATTGGATCAATTTTCGGGTTTTCCCTAAACTTCTTTCTCAACGGCACACCCGCCGCATGTTTTCTTCCCACCACAAGGAGCTCAACTATGGAACAAACCACTGAAAATTTCGGCCTGCCCCGCCTCAACGAGCCCGCGCCCAACTTCAACGCCGTCACCACTCACGGCCCCCGCACCCTGGCCGACTACAAAGGCAAGTGGCTGATCCTGTTCTCGCACCCCGCCGACTTCACCCCGGTGTGCACCACCGAGTTCATGGGTTTCGCCCGTGAAGCCGAGACCTTCAAGTCGATGAACTGCGAGCTGCTCGGCCTGTCGATCGACTCCATCTTCGCCCACCTGGCCTGGGTGCGCTCCATCAAGCAACACTTCGGCGTGGACATTCCCTTCCCCATCATCGAAGACCTGAAGATGGAGGTCGCCCGCGCCTACGGCATGATCCACCCCGGCGCCGCCGACACCCAGGCCGTGCGCGCCACCTTCTTCATCGACCCCAACGGCATCCTGCGCGCCATGGTCTATTACCCGATGAGCAATGGCCGCTCGATCAACGAGTTCGTGCGTCTGCTTCAAGCCCTGCAGACCAGCGACAAGCACGGCGTGGCCACGCCGGAAGCCTGGTGCCCGGGCGACAAGGTCATCGTGCCCCCGCCGAAGACCTCCGCCGCCGCTGAAGAGCGCGTGAGCAAGGGCGCGGCGCAAGGCATGGAAGTGACCGACTGGTACTTCTCCAAGAAGACGCTGTAATTCATCAACGGGAACTCCCCCGTTGCCTGAAGGCCAAAGCCCCGGCCCGCCGGGGCTTTGGTTTTTGTCTTGCGCAAAGCCCGCGAGAACCGTGGGCGCGGCAAGCAAGCGTTTGCGGCCTGACTTCCTTAAGATGCGGGTCATGGATGCAACGACTCAGCCCCCCCTCGCCCCATCCGAGACCGGACACAAGATTCCGGTCTCGGTGCTGGTGGTGATTCACACTCCCGCGCTCGATGTGCTGCTGATCGAGCGCGCGCTGCAGCCCGGCTTCTGGCAAAGCGTGACGGGCAGCATCGACGCCCCAGGCGAACCCCTGATGGACACCGCCCTGCGCGAAGTGGCCGAAGAAACCGGCATCCAGGTGGGCGGCAGCGCCGTGCCCCTATCCGCGCTGCGCGATTGGCATCTGGCCAATGTGTACGAAATCTATCCGCTGTGGCGGCATCGCTACCCTGCGGGCATCTGGAAAAACACCGAGCATGTGTTCAGCCTCGAAGTGCCCGCAGGCACTCCCGTCACCCTGGCCGCGCGTGAACACCGAGCAAAGGTCTGGCTGCCGTGGCAGGAAGCGGCCAAGCGCTGCTTTTCGGCCTCAAACGCCGACGCCATTCGCCAGTTGCCGCGGCGCTTTCCTTCGCGCTGAACAGGCCCGGTCATGGAACTGCGCGTCGCCTCCTACAACATCCACAAAGGCGTGCTCGGCCACGGTCCGGCCAAGCGCGCCAGCATTCTGGAGTTGCAGACGGCGCTGCAAGGGCTTGAGCCCGATCTGGTCTTTCTGCAGGAGGTGCAGTTTTTGCACCAGCGCAACGCGCGCCGACTGAGCGGCTGGCCCGCGCTGCCGCAGCATGACTTTCTGGCGCAGGCGCTGAACATGCACGCGGCCTACCGCACCAATGCCTGCACCCGACACGGCGAGCATGGCAATGCGCTGTTGTCGCGCTATCCCATCATCGACATCGCCCACTGCGATGTATCGGACCACCGCTTTGAGCAGCGCGGCCTGCTGCATGTGCAGGTGGCGCTGCCCAAGGGCGGGCCGCTGCACTGCATCGTGGTGCATTTCGGGCTGTTTGCCGCCAGCCGGCAGCGCCAGACCGATCGCCTGCTCGATTACATCGCGGCGCGGGTGCCCGCGCAGGCGGCGCTCATCGTCGCGGGCGATTTCAACGACTGGCACGGCCGCATCGGCCCGCAGTTGTTGCAGCAACATCTGGTCGATGTGAGCGAGCCGCCGCTCAAGACCAATGGCAAGACCTCGTGGCGCAAGCGCGTGCGCACCTACCCCGCGCGGCTGCCGCTGATGCCGCTCGACCGCATCTACGCCCGCGGCATGAGCGCCAGCGAAATCGGCCTGGGCTGGGGTCGCGCCTGGGCCCGGCTGTCCGACCACGCGCCGCTGCTGGCCTCGCTGCGCTGCGACCAGCCAGACTGCCCCGAGTCGCCCCTGCCCGACCCGGCCGCCGCTGCGTCTGCGCCCATCGCCGCGTGAGCGCGTAGCCCGAGCGCTGCCCCTTGCCCGCCCCGTCCTTGCAAGCCGACTCGCTGCCCCACCCTCTCGATGAACCGCTGCGCTGGACCGGCGGCGCGGCCCCGCGGCTGCTGCCCTACGGCAGCGCGCTGTTTCCGGCCATGCAACGGGCCATCGAGCAGGCCCGCGAAAGCATCTGGCTGCAGACCTACATCTTTCATACCGACGAGGCCGCGATGACCCTCGCCAGCGCGCTGTGCGATGCCGCGCGGCGCGGCGTGCAGGTGCGGGTGCTGGTGGACGGGCTGGGTTCGGGCCGCAGCGTCGAGACGCTCTCAAGCCGCTTCACCGAAGCCGGGGTGGAGTTCATGGTGTTTCGTCCCTGGCGCAAATGGCTCGATGTGGTGCAGCGCGGACGCTGGCGGCGGCTGCACCGCAAGCTGTGCGTGGTC
>CALBRU010000143.1 GCA_937927695.1 uncultured Thiomonas sp.
ACGAAACCCTGGCCATCGGGCGACGGCACCTTGCAGGCCGGACAGAGTTGGCGCACCAGCCGCTGCGCCAACACGCCCAGCAGCGAGGAGGCGAGCAGAAAGGGCTCGACGCCCATATCGGTCAGGCGGGTGACGGCCGAGACGGAATCGTTGGTGTGCAAGGTGGCGAGCACCAGGTGGCCGGTGAGCGAAGCCTGAATGGCGATCTGCGCGGTTTCGAAATCGCGGATTTCGCCGATCATCACCACGTCGGGGTCTTGCCGCAGGATGGCGCGCAGGGCGCGGGCAAAGGTGAGGTCGATGCGGGAGTTGACCTGCGTCTGGCCGATGCCGGGCAGGTCGTACTCGATCGGGTCTTCCACCGTCATGATGCTGGTGGTCGCGGCATCGAGTCGGGTGAGCGCCGAGTAAAGCGTGGTGGTCTTGCCGCTGCCGGTGGGGCCGGTGACCAGCAGAATACCGTGCGGCGCGCGAATGAGGGCATCGAAGTGGTCGAGCATGTCGGGCGCCATGCCCACGGCGCGCAGATTCAGCCGCGCCGCCGATTTGTCGAGCAGGCGCAGCACGGCGCGTTCGCCATGCGCGCAAGGCAGTGTGGACACGCGCACATCGAGGGTGCGGCCGCCGATGCGCAGGGCGATGCGGCCGTCCTGCGGCAGACGCTTCTCGGCGATGTCGAGCTGCGACAGGATTTTGATGCGCGAAATCAGCGCGCCGTGCAGCGCCTTGTTGGGCCGCACCACTTCGCGCAGCGTGCCGTCCACACGAAAGCGCACCACCGAGGCGGTTTCGTAAGGCTCGATATGAATGTCGGAAGCGCCTTCGCGCGCAGCCTGGGTGAACAGCACGTTGAGCATGCGGATGATGGGCGCGTCGTCGGCGGCTTCAAGCAGATCTTCGACGGCGGGAATGTCCTGCATCAGCCGGCCCAGATCGACGTCACCCTCCACTTCGCTGATGACCGACGCGGCGCTGCCGTCGCGGGCGGCGTAGGCCGCGCCGATGCGCGCTTGCAGATCTTCAGCCGTGGTGCGATGCACCGCGGTGAGCACATGCTGGCGCTGCACCTCGGCCAGCGCCGCGGGCCGCGTGGCCTCGCACATCCAGAGCTGCACGCCCTGGCCGTCGTCTTCGGCCAGCACTGCCTGATCGCGGCAGAAGGTATAGGGCAAGGGATGACGCACAGACATGGCGAGCGGTCGTTCAGTGCTGCGGCGTGAGGATGACGCGCAGTTGCTTGCCCTGCACTTCGGTGACGTAGCGCGTGGTCTGGGTCAGATTGAAAATCACCCGGGTCTTGTCCTGGTCATCAACCACGCTGGCAGACTGCAGCGGCCCCAGATGAAAGCTCTGGGTCTTGCTGCTGAGCTGCGAATGGGCGCCCTGAAAATCGAGCACCAGCCGAATCGGATCGCTCAAGGTGAATGCGGTGGGCGGGGCAGCCAGGGGCTGCGAAAAGCCGAGTTCCACCACGGTCGCGTCAGCCTTGCTCTGCGCCTGCAGGCTCTGCAGGGCATTGGCTGCACCGGGCGCAGCGGATGGCATGGCGAGGGTCGTGGGCGAGGTAGAGGGTGAGGGCGCCGCGGCGGCACTGCTGGCTGCACCCAGCGAGATGGGGGGCGTGGGCGCTGCCTCCGTATCGCCTTGAATGGACGGCAGCACCGGCCCCGGCATCTCGGGCATGCCGAACTGTGCGGGCAGTTGCGCCCTGTCCTGCATGCCGCGCATGGTGTCGTAGCGTTGCTGGCTCAGCGCGTTGCCCTGATCTTCGGTGCGCACCACGATGGGCCGCAGGAACACCATCAGATCGGTCTTCTGCGCCGTGCGCGAATTGGAGCGGAACAGCGCGCCCAGCCCCGGAATGTCGCCCAGGCCCGGAATCTTGCTGTTGTTCTCGCTCACGTTGTCCTGCATCAGCCCGCCGAGCACGATGGTCTGGCCGTCGTTGACCAGCACGGCGGTCTGGATGGAGCGCTTGTTGGTGATGATGCCCGCCGCATTGGTGGTGCTGGAAATGCTCGACACCTCCTGATAGACATCCATCTTGATCGCGCCGCCCGCGGTAATCTGCGGCCGCACTTTCAAGGTCAGGCCGACGTCCTTGCGCTCGATGGTCTGGAAGGGCGTGACGGTGGCGCTCGATCCGGTTTGCGCATACTGGCCGGTGACGAAGGGCACGTTCTGGCCGACGACGATCTTGGCCTCTTCGTTGTCGAGGGTCATCAGGTTGGGCGCGGAAAGAATGTTGGCGCCGTCCTGCGTCTGCAGAAAGTTCGCCAGCAGACCCAGCGTGGCCATGCCCGCCACGTTGTGCAGAATGCCGATGTTCAGGCCATTGGGGATGGCCAGCGAACCGCTGGCGAGCGCCGTTGCGGCCGAACTGCCGCCGCCGGAAATGGCCGCCTGCAGATTGATGATGTTCGAGCCGCCAGTGCCGTAATTGCTGCCGCCGATGATGGCATTCTGATTGCCCGCGCTGCCGGCGATGGCCTGCCACTGAATACCGAGTTGCGCCGCCTTGTTGGCGTCGACCTCGGCGATCAGCGCCTCCACGTAAACCTGCGCCCGGCGCACGTCGAGCCGCTCGATCACCCGGCGCAGTTGCATGTAAACCGGCTGCGGCGCGTTGATGATGAGGGCATTGAGCGAGTTGTCGGCATAAACCGTGCCGCCTTGCGGCAAGGTCACCGTCGAGTCGCTGCTGGTGGCGGCGAATTCCGGCGCTTGGCCCAGCCCCGGGCTGGTGGCGCCGGACGACCCATAAGTCGATGAGTTGCTGTTGTTGCCACCACTCATCGACTGCGCCCCCCCCTGCGGCTTGGTCTGCGACTGCCCGCCCACAGCGCTGCCCGTGCCTTGCGCGGCCAGCACCCCGCGCAGGGTGCGTGCCAGATCGGCCGCATTGGCATTGCGCAGATAGACCACATGGATGTTGTCCTGATCATTTTGCGGCCGGTCGAGGCGGCGGATCATCTGCTCGATCTCGGCAAGTTGCGCGCCATTGGTGGCCCGCACGATGAGCGAGTTGCTGGCCGACTCGGGCAGGATGACTGCGCGCATGGCCCCGCTGCCAGCGACGGCTGCCTGCACACCGGGAGCGCCCGGGCCGCTCGAGGTGACCGTCTGCATGTCGATGAGCTTTTGCAGCGTGGGCGCCAGATCGCTGGCCACCGCGTAGGTCAGCGGCACGACGGTGACTTCGGTGCCGGTGGGCACGTCGAGCGCGGCGATGATGCGCGCGATGCGCTTGAGGTTGTCGGCGTAGTCGGTGACGACCAGCGCATTACCGGAAGGGCTGACGTTGATGGTGTTGTTGGGCGAGATCAGCGGCCGCAACACGGGCAGCAGGCTGCTGGCCGAGGCATTGCGCAACTGGAAGATCTGCGTCACCACCTGATCGCCACGACCGGGAATGCGAGAAGGCGCCAGCCCGACGCCCACCGGCCCGCTCTGCAGCTTGGCGTCAGCCTCGGGCACGACCTGAAACACGCCGTCATGCTCCACCACGGCAAACCCGGCCAGGCGCAACTGCGTGAGCAGCGCCTGGAAGACTTTCTGCGGCGGCACCGGTTTTTCAAATTGAATAGTGACCTGGCCCTTCACCCGCGGATCGACGATGAAGTTGCGCCCGGTTGCCGCGGCCACCGCCTGCACCGCGCTGGCGATGTCGGCGTTGACCAGGTTGATGGTGAGATCCCCATTGGCGCTGCGTTTGGCCTGCGCAGTCTTGCCCGCCGTACCCGAGGGCGCCTGCGCCATCACCGGCTGCAGCATGAGCAAAGGGACAAGTAGCAAGGCCACCGCGCGGCCGATCCTGCGGCTGATCCCGCTGCGGGCATGAAAGTTGGGGTTCAAGTCGGGATGCATCACGGCGTTCCTTGATTCTTGTCGTGTTCTGGGGCTGTCGGGGTGTCGTCGAATTCAGTCGAACTCAGATGGAGATTCGCACATGGTCACCCTCGCGACGTCCGAGGAGCGACAGCAGATTCGCCATCGCCGCTTCGTTGCCGGGCGCCGCCCGGCCGGTGCCGAGAAACTGCAGGGCCTGACCGTTCCAGACCCCTTTGCCCTGCAACAGCAGGGGCCCTTTGCTGCTTTGCAGATCGACTTGCGCATCGGCGCCCTGCCCGGTGATGCTCAGGGCATAGCTGCCGATGGGCGCCACCACACTCAGGCGAGACGCCACATCCGGCAGGTCGATCTGTACCTGCCCCCCAATCCGCATCCGCCCGGCGACCGATTCTAGGAGCAGGCCACGCAAGGTGAATTGCGCCTGTCCCCGTAGCGCAACGGTATTCCAGGGAGTGCCCAGCCCGTCGAGCACCGACAGCGGCAACATGCCCTGCCAGGGTGCATCCGGCGCGCCCCCCGCCGGGCGCAGCGCCACGGTCGTCTGCGACCAACCGAGCTGGGTGCTGATCTGCAGCGGCTGCGACGAGACCTTGGGCCAGTCGATCTGCGCCAGCAGTCGGCCGCGCCAGAGATTGCCCAGACTGATGGTCCAGTGCAAGGTACCGGGCAGCACGGTGGCGCCGCGACTGCCCGCACCGCCTTCGAGCACCAGCAGCGCCGAGCCGTCGCGCCAGGTGCCTTGCGCCTGGGCGAGCAAGACGTGCTGACCGCTGGCCTTCCACACCGCCGCGCTCAGCCAGCTTGCTGGGGCCTGCCACAGCAGCGCCCACAGCACGCCCAGCAAAGCCGCCAGCCACAACCAGCGGCGGCTGAAGGCACGTTGGCGTTTGACCGGTTTGCGGGATGACGAACGCCGGGACGAACGCCCGCGTGAAGATGACCCGGACGAACGCTTGCCGGAAGACGCCGCAGCGCGCGCCGGGTCGGGAGATTTGGGTGCGCTGGCCATTCATCCGCCACCCGATCCTTGCCGCGACAGATGCACCTTGCCGCTGAGCGCGCCGTCCGGGCCGAGCTTGAGATCGGCGCCGTCCACCTGCGCCGACCAGTCGCGTCGCGCCGTTTGCGCCAGCGCCGCCAGGGTGGCCGGTCGCAACGCCGAAAGATCCAGTGTCACCTCGCCCGGCAGCACCTGCGCCTGAACCTTGGCGCCAGGGTCGACCCGTTTGAACCAGGCCACGATGGCCGCCTGCAGATCGCCGCTGAATGCCGGGGCGGAAGGCGCACTGCGCAAAGCGGCGATCTGCTGACCGTCCTGCTGCAGGGTTTGCAACTGCTGCTGCAGGGTGACGATGCGCTGCGGCGCGGTTTGCAGGGTGCGCCAAGCGGGTTTGATCGCCAGCAGCCACAGGAGCGCAACCAGCACCAGCACCGCGGCAGAGCCGATCAGCACGCGCTCGCGCGGCGACATGGCGGCCCAGCGCTGACGACCGAGCGCCACCGTCTGCGGCAAGCCTCGGTACCAGAGCCCCGACAAAGTCGCCATGCGGCTGCCTTGCGTCGCACTCATTGGACGACCCCCGTCACACTGAGCACATCGCCCTGCGCCACACAGGACAGGCCGGCCGGAGTGCACCTTGCTGCCGCCTGCGCGGCCGCGTCACCCGGCAAACTGAGCTGCAACTGGCCCGGGCTGAATTTCAGCACCGTGGGAACGATGCCCGGTGGCACCACCACGCTGGCGCGCCCCATGAGCACGTCGAGATCGCCGTCTCCAGGACGGCCGGTGCGCAGCCGCGCGTCGTTGAGCGCGCGCTGCACCTGCAGGCGCGCATCGAGAATGGCGGGCACACCGGGCAGCGCCTCGGCCGCCGTGGCGTCGAGCTTTTGCCGCAACTGATTTTCCTGCCGAGAGAGTTTGAACGCGGCGGCATTCATGCCCACCAACTGCACTACTGCCAGCAGCCCCAGCAGGGCGCCGACGCGTCGCCAGGCGGGTGTGGTGAGTTGCTCCATCACCCCGGCCCAACCTCGCGACAGCGCGTGTTTGGGCGCCAGGTCGAACTGCCGCAGATTCCACGGCGACTGCGCCGCCCGCGCCATCCAGCCGGCGTCGCTGAGCGTGGCCGGTGTGAGTCCGGGCGGCAGATCGAGCCAGCTGAGTTGGGGCTGCGCCTGATCTTGCACCCAGAGATGTTCGGGCGTGACGGGCAGTGGCAGGGCCTGCGGCGCGGCGGCATCAGCCGCGAGAATGAGCGGCAACCAGGCGGCCTCGCCCTGCAGGTCGCGCCATAGCAGACGCGGGCCTTGCTCGGAGGTTTGCAACAGCGCGTCGCCCGGCGCCAGCAAGGCGGCTTCGGGAACGATTTTCTCTGGCTCTTGCCCGGCTTGGGCGAGGTCGGCAATCGCCTGCTGCAGCCCGGCCCTTTGCACCGCGCAGGCCAGCGTGACGCTACCGTCCTCGGCGAGCGGCCCGACACTCAGATGCAGTTGCCCCGCGTCCTGCAGCAGACGGTCTTCGAGTGCCCCGCTGAGTGCGGCCTGCAGCCGGGAAGGCGCCATGGCGGGCAGCGTCGCCGCCATGACCGAGGCGTCGAGCGCATCGACCACGGCCACCACCCGGGCGCCGCGCGGCAGCAGCGCAACCTGCTCCCGGCCGGCCGATTGCAGCTTGCCGCCCGCGCTCAGCAGCACGTACTCCAGCTCCGGCAGCGGGTGCGCGGTAGCCAGGGGCGGCAGGCGAAGAACCAGGGTTTGCATGATGGCGGCGATTGTAGAGAGGCTATGTTGCAGTAAAGGTACAGGAAATACGCGATGTTGCAATGGATTCTTCAATCGCGTTTTGCGAGAAAAATCAGTTTGCGCCCTGATCGACCTCAGGGGCAGCCGCCAACCAGGGGGGCACCCGCTGGATGCGTACCACCTGCGAGAACACCCCAGCCCGCTGAATCAGTGCGCGCTCGGCATATTCCAGCTTGTCGATACGCACGCGGGCAATGGCGTCGAAGTAGCCAGTGGCCACGCTCACCAACTGCGGATTGACGGTTGCGCCTTGCGGCAGCAGGGTGGAAATATCGCCCAGATTGCGGAAATACGCGCGCTTGCGCGCCTCGACCAAGGCTTGCGCCGTATCGGCACTCACCCCGAGCACGGCAGCGAGCACCACCGGGCTGGCGGTGTTGGCATTCACCGGGGTGGCCTGCGGCAGCAGGGTGACGGCGGAGGCGAGCTTGGGCAGGGCCTGCGCCACGGTGGGGCCCAACCGCGCCAAATCCTGCAATTGCTGCAGCGGCAGTGGCGAATTTGCAACATTCGTCTGCGCCGCAGCGCCGATGGGGTTGCTCGCCGCCACGCCATTGGCGATGGTGGCCGCCACATTGGAGGGCAGTTGCAACGCGGCGCACAGGCGCTGGAAGGCCAGCAGCGCCTGTGGATCGATCGTCCCGGCCGGGGCCAGGTCGCGCAGATTGAAACGACTTTGCGCATCGACGATGCGCCCTTCGAGCCAGGCGTCGGGCAGACCCGCGCTGTCTTGCCCGCGCGCGGCGAGAAAGGTCGACAGCCGCGCCTCGGCCAGCGGCACCGACCAGGGCTCGCCGAGGTAATCGGCCGTCGAGGTCATGGCGTCTTCGCGCAGGATCAGCCGGGCCCAGTCGATCGAGCCGCGCAGAATCCAGCGCGCCTGCGTCTGTTCGCGCGCTGTTTGCTCGCGGGCGATGGCGCTCCACTGGCTCCAGAACATGCCCGAGACCATCACCGCAGCCAGTGCGGCGATCAGCATGGCGGTGATCAGCGCCGCGCCGTTTTGATGCCCGGCTTGATGCTTGCTCGCGCGTCTCATTCGCGGTCGTCCAGCAAAAAATCGCGCTGCAAATCGCCCGTCAGCGCCTTATCGGTGAACTGCAGCCGCAGGCGCACGGCCGCCGGAGTCGCTGCGTTGGCGGCCAGCGCGTTGGCGGCGGCCGCCGCGGCGCTGGCCGATGAGGCCGGCGTGTTGCTGCTGGCGTTTGCCGCATTGGCCGCCGTACCGGCATTGACCCAGGCGCCCGATTGCTGCAGCAGCCCGATACCGGCGTAGCGATAGAACTGAACCTGCATGCTCACCACGCCGGGCAGGATGGTCAGCAAAGGCGCGGTGGAGTTTTGCAGGGCCGCCTGCAAGACGGCGCGGCTATCGGTGGGGCTGCTCGCACTGCGCTTGAGCGCGCCGTCCTGCACCGTCCAGCGCACCACCTGCAGTTCGCCCGCATTCGGCGGCAGGCCGACGCCCGCGCCGACATCGGCGCGCACATCGCCGCCCAGCGGTTGCGCGGGACGGCGCACGATGAACAGCCCGCCGCCGAGCACGCTCACCGCAGGCAGTCCGGGCCCCTGTGACACCGCGTGGCGCAGGTCGTCGCCGAACTGCTGCATGCCGTCGGCCAGACGCGAACTGGTGGTGAACGCGCGACTGGCGTCGTCGCGGCTGCGCGCCACCGCGTCCAGCCCGCGCCAGCCCAGCACCGCCACCACCGCGAGAATGGTGACCGCCACCAGCAGCTCGATCAGGGTGAAACCCCGCTGTGCCGAAACAGGTGCCCGGCTCACTTAAAGATTCCCGATGATGGTGACCACCTGCCACGCGCTCCAGCCGCTGGCATCGAGCACGTTGACCTGCACGCGGCGGAAGTTGGGGTTGGGCGTGGGCATCACATCCACCGCCACGGTGAACGGCACATTCGCCTGCGTGCAGGCGCTGGTGCTCTGCCCCACTGCGAGAAACGTCTTGCTCAGACGTTGATCGACCAGAAAATTCTGCGCGCACTGCTCGGCCAGAACGGTCATGCGATAGCGCTGCGCGTTGTCGGCCACCCCGCCTGCGGCGCGCATGGCCGCCAGCAGCGCAATGGCCACCACCGCCAAAGCCACCAACACTTCGAGCAGGGTGAATCCGCTGGAAGTTGCCCCCACGCTTGCCGCTGACGCGGCGGCGCTGCCCCCCGAGGGGGCTGGCCCCGCCTTGGGGCGGCCCGGCGGCGGGGCCTTTGCCCCCACGCTTACCGCTGACGCGGCGGCGCTACCCCCCGAGGGGGCTGGCCCCACCCCGGCCCTCCCCACTGCTGGGGATGGAGTGACTACT
>CALBRU010000144.1 GCA_937927695.1 uncultured Thiomonas sp.
AAGATCTTGTGCCGGCAGTGCTCGGAGTTGGCCTGGGCGAACATCATCAGTTCGACATCGGTGGGGTTGCGCCCTAGCTTGCGGTAGGCCTCCAGCAAATAGTCGATCTCATCTTCCGACAACGCCAGACCCTGCTCCACATTGGCGCGCGCGAGCGCCAAGCGGCCGGCGTCAAGCGTGCCGGAGAGCACGTCCACGTGCTGCAGCGGCTGGGGGGGCAGTTCGGAAAAAAGACGCTCCAGCTCGCTGCGCTGCAGCGCCACGGTTTCGGTCATGCGGTCGTGCAGCAGGGCGGCGAGCTCAAGCAGTTCGGCCTCGGTCAGCGGTTTGGCGGCACGCAGTAGCCCGCTCTCCGCCTCAAGGCGGTATTGCACCGTGCGTTCCACCCGGTGCACCTCGGCGCCGCACAAGCGGGCGATATCGGTGGCCTTGGAAGCCCAGGGCGAAATGGTGCCCAGGCGCGGCATGACATACAGGCTCTGGCCCTGCGTGGGCCCGGCGTAAGGATCGCCATAGCGCAGCAGCCCCTCAAGTTTGTCGTGAAGCGCGGGAGTCGGGGCGGCGTCGAGCGCCACCGCATGCACATACCGAGCGTGTATACGGCGCACGCGATCGGCGATCTCCGGAGCGGTCTGGCGCAGGCGTGCCTGCAATGCGTCCTGACGAAAGGCGGACAAGGCGCTGGCGCCTTCAAAGAAAAGGATGTGCATGCGGGAAGCCTGAACGGGCTAGGCGGGGTGGGAGATGGCGATCTGCGGCAGATTATAGAAATCGCCATGACGCGCACCGGCGGCTCACGAACACATGTCAGGAGTGTGATAATTGCGCTATGAGCATCACCATCAAAACCCCTGAAGAAATCGAGAAAATGCGCGTGGCCGGGCGACTGGCCTCCGAATTGCTCGATTACCTGACCCCGCATGTGCAGCCTGGCGTCACCACCAAGGCGATCGACAAGCTGGCCTACGACTACATCACCCAGGTGCAGCAGGCCATTCCGGCCCCGCTGAATTACGCGCCGCCGGGCTACACGCCCTACCCCGCGTCGATCTGCACCTCGGTCAACAACGTCATCTGCCACGGCATTCCGAACGACAAACCGCTGAAAAGTGGCGATGTGATCAACATCGACGTCACCGTGATCAAGGACGGATTCCACGGCGACAGCAGCCGCATGTTCAGCATCGGCACCGTGCCCAAGCATGTGCAGCGGCTGGTGGACATCACCTTCGAGGCCATGTGGCATGGCATCGCGCTGGTCAAACCTGGCGCGCGGCTGGGCGACATCGGCCACGTCATCCAGACCTTCGCCGAGAGCGCGGGCTACAGCATCGTGCGCGAATTCTGCGGCCATGGCATCGGCCGCAAATTCCACGAAGACCCGCAAGTGCTGCACTACGGCAAGGTGGGCACAGGAGAAGTGCTGCGCGAAGGCATGACCTTCACCATCGAGCCCATGATCAACGCCGGGCGGCGCGACATCCGTGAAATGGCCGACGGCTGGACCATCGTCACCAAAGACCGCTCGCTGTCTGCACAGTGGGAGCACACAGTGCTGGTCACCCCCACCGGCTTTGAAGTGCTGACCACTTCGGCCGGTTGCCAGCCCGCGCCTGCCTTCGTTCGCCAGCCTGCCCTGGCCGCCTGAGCGGCGCTGCGCAGGCCGTTATCGTGACTTCGCGCACGTCAGGCCTATGACCGCATCTGCCGTCGCCCGTCCGGCTGAAGTTGCTCTGAGCGACATTCGCCTGAGCTGGAAACAGGGGCGTGCCGCGCTGCTCGACCACTTTGGGCAGCACCCGCAGCAGGTGACGCCGCTGCTGCACGGACTCACCCGCCTTGCCGATCAGACGCTGCAGACGCTGTGGACGACAAGCGGCATGCCGCCCGATGCGGCGCTGATCGCCGTGGGCGGCTATGGACGCGGCGAGTTGTTTCCGTTCTCCGATATCGATCTGCTTCTGCTGCTTGAGCAGACCCAGGGCAGCAACGCCGCCATCGATGCATCCGCCTCAGGCTTCATCACCGCCTGCTGGGACATCGGCCTGGAAATCGGCGCGAGCGTGCGCACCATCGAGGCCTGCATCGACGAAGCCGACAAGGACATCACGGTGCAGACGGCCCTGCTGGAATCGCGCTTTCTGTGCGGCAACCGGGCCTTGGCGGATTCGCTGAACCGCGCGTTTTTCGCCCACCTAGATGCACGCGCGTTCTTTCAGGCCAAGATGCGCGAGCAGCAGCAGCGCCATCTCAAATTCGAGGACACCCCCTACGCGCTCGAGCCCAATTGCAAGGAAAGCCCCGGCGGTTTGCGCGATCAGATCGGAAGAGCGTCGTGTAGGGAAAGAGTGTAGATCTCGGTGG
>CALBRU010000145.1 GCA_937927695.1 uncultured Thiomonas sp.
TAATACACGTTCATGTTGGCTCCTGAAGTAGAGGTTCTGCGCTTGGCGGGACATTCCTCGCCGCAAAGGGAAAACAAAAAAGAGAGATGCGTCGACCTGAGATCAGGCGCGCAGGATACGCTCGGCGCGGCCAATTCCGCAGCTGCCGGTTCGCACGGTTTCCAGAATGGCCGTGGGATCGACCGCCTGGATGAAAGCGTCGAGCTTCGCGGCATCGCCGGTCAGTTCGATGGTGTAGGACTTGTCGGTCACATCGATGATGTGGCCGCGGAAAATGTCGGACATGCGCTTGATCTCCTCGCGCTCCTTGCCCACCGCGCGCAGCTTGATGAGCATGAGCTCGCGCTCGATGAACGAGGCCTCGGTGAGATCGACCACCTTGACCACTTCGATCAGACGGTTGAGGTGCTTGGTGATCTGCTCGATCACCTCCTCCGAACCGCTGGTGACAATGGTCATACGCGAGAGCGAAGCGTCTTCCGTGGGCGCAACCACGAGCGATTCGATGTTGTAGCCGCGGGCAGAAAACAGACCGACCACGCGAGACAGGGCGCCGGCTTCGTTTTCCAGCAGAACTGCAATGATGTGTTTCATGATGTCACTCCTCTACGCAGGCTTCGTGCGGCGCCGGTAAGCGTCGCCTGGCTGCTGCGAGATTGATGATGAAAGGGTGTGCAGCACTGCCGCACACGATAGGTCAAGGCGCTTGCTGCAACTCCGCAGACTGCCGCGTCCGGTGAGACACGACCCCTGCAGAGCCGGCAGGATTGCGCCATTCAAAAATCAGAGATCCTCCGATCCGAGCAACATGTCGGTGATCCCCCGACCCGCCTGCACCATGGGCCAGACGTTCTCCGTCGGATCAACCGAGATGTCGAGAAAGACCGTGCGGTCTTTCATCGCAAAGGCTTTTTCCATGGCGGGACGCAGGTCTTCGGGCTTGTCCACCTTGATGCCCACATGACCATAGGCTTCGGCGAGCTTGACGAAATCGGGCAAGGAATCCATGTAGGAATGCGAGTAGCGGCCTTCGTACTCTATCTCCTGCCACTGCCGCACCATGCCGAGGTAACGGTTGTTGAGCAGGATGATTTTCACCGCCGTGCCATACTGCAGGCAGGTGGCAAGCTCCTGAATGTTCATCTGGATGGAGCCGTCGCCTGTGACGCAGACCGCCTCGGCTTCAGGCTTGGCCAGCTTGATGCCCATGGCATAAGGCAGCCCCACGCCCATGGTGCCCAGCCCGCCCGAATTGATCCAGCGCCTCGGCTCGGGAAATTTGTAGAGCTGCGCGGCCCACATCTGATGCTGTCCAACGTCGGAGCAGATATAGGTTTCGCGGTCTTTGGTCAGCTCATACAGCGTGTCGATCACAGCCTGCGGCTTGATGACCTCGGTCGAATGCTCATAGGCGAGACAGTCGCGCTTGCGCCATTCCTCGATCTGCGCCCACCAGGCCGCCAGCGCGCCGCCATCGTTCTTATTGCCCGCCTTGAAGGACTGTTCGAGCTGATCGATGAGTTCCCGCAGCACCTCGCCGACATCGCCCACGATGGGCACGTCCACCTTCACCCGCTTCGAGATGGAGGAAGGATCGATGTCGATATGCACGATCTTGCGCTGGTTTTGCGCAAAATGCCCCGGATTGCCGATCACCCGGTCGTCGAACCGCACGCCCACCGCGAGCAGCACGTCGCAGTGCTGCATCGCCATATTCGCCTCGAAAGTGCCGTGCATACCGGGCATGCCGAGAAATTTCGGGTCTTCGCCGGGCATCGCGCCCAGCCCCATCAGCGTATTGGTGCAGGGATACTTCAGCAGATCGGCCAGCTTGCGCAACTCGGGAGACGCATTTGCCAGCACCACGCCACCGCCCGTGTAAATGTAAGGACGCTTGGCCGAGAGCAGCAGTTGCACCGCCTTGCGGATCTGGCCACCGTGGCCCTTGCGCACCGGGTTGTACGAGCGCATCTCCACGGTCTTGGGATACTCGTACTGAGTGGTGTGACGCGACACGTCCTTGGGCACATCCACCACCACCGGTCCCGGCCGACCCGAACGGGCGATGTGGAACGCCTTTTTCATCGTGGCCGCGAGATCGCGCACATCCTTGACCAGGAAATTGTGCTTGACCACCGGGCGGGTGATGCCCACGGTGTCGCATTCCTGAAACGCGTCCAGCCCAATGGCCGTCGTCGGCACCTGCCCGGTGATGATCACCATCGGAATCGAATCCATATAGGCCGTGGCGATGCCCGTGATGGCGTTGGTCGCCCCCGGCCCTGAGGTCACCAGGGCCACGCCGACCTCGCCCGTCGCACGGGCATAGGCGTCTGCGGCATGAACTGCAGCCGCTTCCTGCCGCACCAGTACATGCTGGATCGAGGTTTGCTTGTAGAGCTCGTCGTAGATGTAGAGCACGGCCCCGCCGGGGTAGCCCCACATGAATTCGACGCCTTCTTCCTGAAGGCATCGCACCAGGATTTCGGCCCCGGTAAGTTCCTGCGCGCTTGCCGCGCCGGACTTTGATGCGGCCGTTGCAGCCGACTTGTGTTCTGTGCGATTCATTTCCATGAGTTCACCTTGTGAATTTCTCTGACGAAAGACTTCAGGTCTCCCTCGGC
Organism: uncultured Thiomonas sp.; assembly: GCA_937927695.1. Lineage (GTDB taxonomy): Bacteria > Pseudomonadota > Gammaproteobacteria > Burkholderiales > Burkholderiaceae_C > Thiomonas. Next base: position 2,625 of record CALBRU010000145.1, read on the forward strand.
ACCCGCTTGTGGCCGGCCTTTGGGATACACGTGCGATCTGGAACGTTGTGGGCGCGGCAGGTGATGCAAATCGCATCTCACCTTGTTGCTGCATGGAGGCTCAGACCAAACGGAACCGAGTAGTGTAGTGCAGCGCAGCACTGCTGCACATGACCTTGGAATTTTGGCCTCCTCTTCGGAACGAACTGAGGCCCCAACGCCGGTTGGCTAGTTGAGGTTCCTGGTGCAGCCTTGTTGCCCATTTGGTGCAACGATGCACCATTGCATAATGTGCAGTTGCCTCTCATCCTCACGGACCGCACCACCGTCCGACTCGATGGCCACCGAACAAGAACTCAACGAATTCCTCGCCAGCATCGACAAGCGCGCTTTTTTGCGTGCCGCGTTTTCGACGCGCGACGACGACGCCGCGATGGATCTGGTGCAGGAGGCGATGATCAGCCTGGCGACCAAATACGCCGACAAACCGCGCCAGGAGTTGCCACTGCTGTTCCAGCGCATTCTGACCAATGCCATTCTCGACTGGCATCGCAAGCGCAAGGTGCGCAGCGCGCTGTTCAGCAATCTGTCGGATTTTGAATCGCAAGACAGCGAGGGCGAGTTTGACCTGCTCGAAACACTGGAACTCGAAGCACTGAGCGAGCATCTCGAAAGCGCCGAAACCCAGGTTCAGCGCATGCAGATCCTGAAACATCTCGAAACTGAAATTTCGCGTTTGCCCGCACGTCAACGGGAAGCGTTTTTGTTACGTTATTGGGAAGAACTCGACGTTGCCGAAACCGCGCAGGCCATGGGCTGCTCGGAAGGCAGCGTCAAAACGCATTGCTCGCGCGCCATCCATTCGCTGGCACGCGTCTTGAAAGCTCAGGGCTACTCATGAAAAACGACGCAACCGATCCGCTGCGCCCCAAAGTCGAAGCCCGCCTTGCGCAGCAACTCGCCACACGGCTGCAACAGGCCGAGCGGCAGATCACTCCCGAACAGTCCGAGCGCCTCAAGGCCCTGCGGCTGATGGCGGTCGCCCAGATTCAGCCCGTTTCGGCAACTGCTGCCGTCGCGCAGGGCCGCGCGCTTTCGCTGGCGGGCCCCTCGCTCTGGAGGTCGTGGCTATTTCGTTTCGGCTCCGTTCTGCCGCTGATCGTGCTGATCGTCGGCCTGCTGGTCTTGCAAGACTATCAACAGGAACGGTTCATCCGCGTCACGGCCGACATCGACACCGCCCTTTTGCTGGGCGATTTGCCGCCAGCGGCCTATGCCGATCCCGGATTTGCCCGCTACCTCAAGCTGGAGCGCTGATGACTTTGCGCCCCTGTCCTCCACGCCTGATGGAGCGCCCCCTCCTGCTTCAGTCCGCCTTGCTGCTGTGCCTGCTCGTGGCCCTGTTGTTCTGCGTCACT
>CALBRU010000146.1 GCA_937927695.1 uncultured Thiomonas sp.
TTTTTCGCCTTCCACGCCCCAAGCCCGACAGGCTCCTAGCGCGAAGGCTTTGACGCTGCCACTTGTGCCCAATCAACTGCGTGGGCGAAGTACTGCACGCTGCCTTGCCCGCCGGCAATCCAGGCTCCGGGGTGATCTTCAAAGCCCCGTTCCGTGGAAATTTGCAGAGCGTTGATATGGCCCGCCATGGTCAGTTCAGGCCCGTGGCGAGCGAGGTCGGAGCGGCTTTGTTCGCTGGGACGCACGATGGCGATATGCCCTGAGCGATGCGGGTTCGGATTGGCCCAGGCGGCCAGTACGAACTCGCCCTGATTGGCCAGGGTTTGCGCTTGCTGCATGTTCACGGCTCGCCAGCCTAGGGTGTGCCCCGTGGTGCTATTCAGCCAGTGGGTTTGCGGTGTGGCCAACATACCGGCTCGGTGTTCGGGTGGCCTGAGCAGGGGCACACCCAGACGTACCGACATGGCGGCCGCATAAGCACTGCAATGCGTGGCGTGGCGTGAGGCGCCCGGACGACGCAGATCGGGCTTGCCGCTGAGCCAGTGCACATGAATATGCGGCAACCAGAGGTGCTCGACATTCGACTGGTCAAGCAAAGTCAGCAGTTGCCGGCCTTGCGGCGTGATCGGCCCGCAGCAGGCTGCCAGCGCCGCGTTGGCGCTCAGCCCGAGGGCGGCGAAAAACAGGCCCAAGCGGAGGGCGATTCGCCTGACGTTTTTCATCGGTGCGGTGTGCGAGTGTAGGTCAGCGCAATTCTTCGACCGCTTGCCAGGCTGCGTCAATGCTCGGCGTAACGCCATCGCCGCCGAGGGTGCGGGCCAGGTGGGGTGATGTGGGGGTGAACAGCTCGGGCCCAGTGCTGACGAACAGTCCCACCACCGGGCGACGCAGCGCCGCGGCGAGATGGGTGAAGCCGGTATCCACGCCCACCACCAGCCGACTCTGAGCAATGACGGGCAGCATGTCGAGCAGGCTGCGGCGGTCGAGAATCTGCGCGCTGCCCGCCGGAAGCGCAGCGATGATGCGCTGCGCACGTTCCTGCTCAGCGGCGTTTCCCCAGGTCAGTTGCAGCCTCAGCCCAGCCTGCACCAGACGGGCGGATAGCGCCTGCCAGTGATCGAGCGGCCAGAGCTTTTCCGGCTTGGAAGCGCCATGCGCGAGGAAGACCGTATCGGCCTCGGTAGCGCCTGGCTCGCGGGCGTAGCGCTGATCGATCGCATAGTCCACGGGGCGGTGCAAGTCGGTGTCGAGTACGGCCTGCGCAAACACCCGCCGCCCCTCGGTGCCATGCAAGCCGACGGGTCGGGCGAAATGCAAGTGGTAGGCGCGAGCGGCGAACGGCTCGCCGCCGCAGTCTTGCGCGCGATAGCCGACGCGCAGCGCGCCACGCGCCAGACGGGAGATGATGGCGCTTTTGAGCACGCTGTGCGGGTCCCAGATCAGGTCGTAGCGCTCGCCGCGCAGGGCGCTCAGGACGGCGCGCAAGTCGCGCAATGCGGCGAGGCTGCGCTGCTGCTGCACCGCCTTGAGCGGTAGGGCAAAGACGTGACGTACGGCGGGGTGCAGCCGCGGGATGTCGGCGAAGCGGGCATCGACCGCCCAGTCGATCTCGATGCCAGGCCAGCGCGCTGCGATGTCGGAAACGGCGGGCAGAGTCTGCACCTGATCGCCCATGGCGGACAACTGCACCAGCAGCATGCGCTGCGGGGCTGACGGCAGGGCGCCCTGACCCCACTGCAGTGGGAGCTGCGCTCGCGTCATGCGGCGGGCAGCAAGGCTTTGCCCATCAGGTCTTCGAGCACCTTGAGCGGCGCGGTGTGCGGATAGAGTTGGTGCCGGGGTTCGAGGTAGAAGGTTTGCTCCATCATGTATTGCCCGCCCATGACGGCGTGCAGCACCTGGTCGGAGAACACCACCCAGGTCGTGCCCGGCGCGAAGTCCACACTGCGCTGCGGCGCGTCTTTCTGATAGGCCAGATCGGCCTTCATCTTGTCG
>CALBRU010000147.1 GCA_937927695.1 uncultured Thiomonas sp.
CCCACCAGCCCGAGGGTGATGGCCACGGTGCGTCCGCGCGTGCCCTTGGCATAGCGGCGCATGACCAGCGCCATGAGGGCCAGAATGCCGCCCTCGCCATCGTTGTCGGCGCGCAGCACCAGCAGCACATACTTCACCAGCACGATCAGGGTCAGCGCCCAGAAGATCAGCGACAGCACGCCCAGAATGTTGTCCGGGCTGTAGGGCACGCCGTGATCGGGGCTGAAGGCCGTCTGGAAGGCATACAGCGGGCTGGTGCCGATGTCGCCGTACACCACGCCCAAGGCGCCGAGGCTGAGGGCCGCCATGCCGGATTTGTGATCGGTCGCGGAATGCGTTTGTGTCTGCATGGGAATTGCGCGAGGCCAGGCCCGCGACGCCGGAAGATGCGCGTCGCAGGATAGTTCATTCCTCCCTTGTTTTTCGCGCGCGGCGCCCCAGCCTAGCCTGCAACTGTTGGTTTTGCGTTGCAGCAATTGTGCCGCAGCCTCGCCTACCGTTGCGTCAGATCAAAACCTTCACCCTGGCTTTGAGCAAACATTCAATCATTATGATGAATCAATCTCTCGACTTCCAGCCCGAGCTGCTCCAGCGTTTCGACATCTCCGGCCCGCGTTACACCTCCTACCCCACCGCCGACCGGATGCACTCCGGTTTCGGCGCGCGCGATTACGCCGAGGAATTGCGACGCCGCGCCCAGCGTCCAGACGTGCCGGTGTCGCTGTATTTCCACGTCCCGTTCTGCGAGACCCTGTGCTACTACTGCGGCTGCAACAAGATTCCCACCAAGAATCACGGCCGCTCCGCGCCCTATCTCGACAGCGTGGAACAGGAGTTGAGGCTGATTGCCGGCATCTTGCAGGCCCGTCTGCCCGTCACCCAGCTTCACTGGGGCGGCGGCACCCCCACCTTCCTGAGTGACGACGAAGCCGCGCGGCTGATGGCCATGACGCGCGAACATTTCGATCTGCAGCCCGGCGGCGAATTCTCCATCGAGATCGACCCGCGCAAGGTGAATGAGGCGCGCGTGGCGCATCTCGCCCAGCTCGGCTTCAACCGCATGAGTGTGGGCGTGCAGGATTTCGCGCCGGAGGTGCAGCAGGCGGTCAACCGCATCCAGAGCGTGGAAGAAACCCGGCTGGTGATCGACGCCGCCCGTGCCAACGGTTTTGGCTCCATCAGCCTCGACCTGATCTACGGCCTGCCCTTCCAGAGCCTCGATTCGTTCGCCCGCACCCTCGATCAGGTGATAGAAATCTCGCCTGACCGGCTCTCGCTCTACAGCTACGCGCATCTGCCCCACATTTTCAAGCCGCAGCGCCGCATCAATATCGAAGACCTGCCGACGGCCGACGTCAAGCTCGGCCTGCTGGGTCTGGCCATCCGGCGGCTGGAAGAAGCGGGTTATATCTATATCGGCATGGATCACTTCGCCAAGCCGGGCGACGAGCTTGCCCGCGCGCAGCGCGAGGGCAAGCTGCACCGCAATTTCCAGGGCTACTCCACCCAGGCCGAACTCGATCTGCTGGCCTTTGGCGTATCCAGCATTTCCAACGTCGGCAACTGTTACGCGCAGAACGCCAAGACCATCGACGAATACACCGAGATGCTGGCCTTCGGCAAGCTGCCCACGGCACGCGGGGTGCATCTCACCCCCGAAGACCACCTGCGCCGCACCGCCATTCAGAGGCTGATGTGCGATTTCCACCTCGATCTGGTCGCGCTGGCCGACGAATTCAAGGTGGACGCCGTCGCCACCTTTGCGCTCGACCTGAAGCGCCTCAAGCCGCTTGAAGAGGCCGGATTGGTCGTGCGCGAAGGCCCGCAAGGTCTGCGCGTCCAGGTCACACCGCAGGGCCGCCTTCTGGTGCGCATCGTCGCCATGCAGTTCGATGGCTATTTGCATCAGCCGCGCGAGCAACTGTTGCAGCCCCGCTATTCGCGGGTGATCTAAACGTCGAGCCGTCGCACGCGGCGGTGAGGTGAGGGCGAGGGCACCGATAATGGAGCCCGCGCCCTCATAATTCCAAGTTCATGAATCTGGTCAAGCCCTTGATCGCCCTGCTGGCGATCGTCAATCCGCTGGGCATCATTCCCTTTTTCATTCTGTTCACCGAGAGTTTCTCGCGGGAGCAGAAGAAGCGGACCATCCTCGTCGCGTCGATCTCGGCGTTTCTGGTCATCGCCGTCAGCACGCTGATCGGCGCTGACCTGCTGCATTTTTTCGGCATTTCCATCGCGTCGTTTCAGGTCGGCGGCGGCATGCTGTTGCTCATCAGCGCCATCAGCATGCTCAACGCCAAAACCGGCGCCACCAAATCTACGAGTGACGAGGTGGAAGAAGCCGCCGACCGGGCCAGCGTGGCGGTGGTGCCGCTCACCATCCCACTGCTCACCGGCCCGGCCACCATCAGTACGGTGATCATCTATGCCAGCAACACGCACCACTGGTGGCAGCACGCAGTGCTGATCGGCTACGGCGTGATCATTGCCGGGGCCGCTGCGCTGTGCTTCATGGCGGCCGAACCGATTGCTCGGTTTCTGGGCAAAACTGGCATCAATGTGATGACCCGCTTGATGGGCCTGATCCTCTCCGCGCTCGCGGTGGAAATGATGAGCGACGGCCTGATCAAGCTGTTTCCGGGCCTGGGACGCTAACCCGCTAAACCCAATCTCAGGGTTCGCACCTAGTGCGCGCGGCAGCCAAAATTCGAACAATGTTTTGTATTGCGATTGGGCTTACCCAACGCACCCCAACAAGAGGGATCGAGGAGACAAACGACCTGCAGCCCGGGTTGTTTCACGACAACAGCGCCGCACAAGATGGCAGCGCAAGCAGTACCCCGAAGCACCGTGAACGCTCGTTCCGGTGCTTTTTTACTCCCCGCTCCCCACGCCTGCCCCCAATATGGAACTGATCCTGCTCGGCATTGCCGCACTCTTTGCCGGGTTTGTCGATGCCATCGTCGGAGGCGGTGGTCTGGTGCTCGTACCCGCCCTGTTTGCTGCGTTTCCCAACGCGGCTCCTGCCACGCTGTTTGGCACCAACAAAGGCGGCGCCATCTGGGGCACCTCGGCGTCAATGTGGTCGTATGTGCGCCGGGTTCAGCCCCCTTGGTCTACTGTGGCGCCCGCCACCCTTGCAGCGTTTGTCGGCGCGCTTGGCGGCGCCTGGCTCATCACACAGGTCAAGTCGACTGATTTTCGGCAGGCCCTGCCGTTCATTCTGCTGGCTGTACTGCTCTACACCCTCAAACGCAAGGATTTGGGACATCACCATGCCCCGCACTTGAGCGGTGCCGCCGAGCGAGCCCTGGCGGTTGGCGGCGGCCTGCTGATCGGCTTTTACGATGGATTTTTCGGGCCTGGAACGGGGAACTTCTTGATTTTCTTGTTTGTCCGTGGCTTTGGATTTGATTTTCTCCATGCCTCGGCCAGTGCCAAAGTCGTCAACGTAGCCTGCAATCTGGCCGCCCTGCTGGTATTCGCCAGTAAAGGCCACGTCATGTGGCAGTATGCCGCGCTCATCGCGGTGTGCAATATTGCGGGCAGCCTATTGGGCACCCGGCTCGCCTTGCGCCGGGGCACGCACTTCGTGCGCGGCGTGTTTCTGCTGGTCGTGGCAGCGCTCATTCTCAAAACGGCGCACGACGCGTTTTTCTGAACAATCATGAAAAAAAGCGCCGCCTGTTGCCAGGGGGCGCTTCATCTGAAAACACGGCACATTGCCGCCAGACTTATTTTTTCATCGGGCAGGTGTTCATGCCGATGATGGAATACAGCGGGCAAAATTTGAACAGGCCCGTGACCAGCGGCACAATGCCGATCCAACCCCAGACGCCGATGGTGCCCATCAGGCTCAGGGCGATCAGAACGATGCCCACAATAATGCGCAGAATGCGATCGATACCGCCGACGTTGAATTTCATGGTCCACTCCTTGAAAAAAAGAATATTGCAATTTGACACCGATTCGTGCGAACGCACAGTGACCTCGGTCACACGCGTTTTACCCCGACAGTTCCCCGGCCGCCACTTGGCGCAGCACGGCGGGCTGCAGAATGTCGATCTTTTCGCGTGACAGCCCCACCCACCCGGCGGCCTCGAAGCGCTTGAGCAGGCGGGTGACGATCTCCCGCGCGGTGCCCAAGCGGTCAGCCAGTTGCTGATGGGTGCTCTGCAGACGCGGTCCTTGGCCCAGCAGGGCTTGCGCCAAACGTTGATCGAGGCGATGAAAGGCCAGCGCGTCGATCAAGGCAGTCAGGTCGGCCATGCGCGCGGCGAACTGGCCGAGGACGAACCTGCGAAAGGCCGGAGCGCATTGCAGCCAATGCTCGAACAATTCAGGACGGATCATCCACAATGCCCCCTCAGTCTGCATTTCCGCATAGGCTGTGAGCACCTCACCCGAGAACAGGCTCGCCGACGACACCAGGCAGATTTCACCCGGCGTCAGGCGATACATCTCCAACTGCCGTCCGGATGGCGCCATGCGAAACACGCGCGCCTCGCCAGACAACACCAGCGGGAATCCGCCGCAGTTGGCGCCGGGCGCGAAAAGCTGCGTTCCGCGCGGCACCTGCATGACGGTCGCCCCGCCAGCCCATTCCGCCTCCAACTCAGTGGTGGGCACAGAGGTCATCGAGGGATATAGCTCTTGCAGTTCGCGCAGGGTTTGCATGGAATTGAGGCGATAGATCAAAATAGTGCGGTCCGTAGATATGTTTCACGTGAAACAAAGCCCGACCAAGCTGCCGCACCGGGTAAACCCGCATAAAATGATCGGGTTGAGGAGACACACAGTGGATTATCCGCGTAACTTTGATGTCGTTGTCATCGGGGGTGGCCATGCCGGCACCGAGGCGGCTCTGGCCGCTGCGCGCATGGGCTGCGCCACCTTGTTGCTGACGCACAATATCGAAACCTTGGGCCAGATGTCGTGCAATCCGTCGATAGGCGGCATCGGCAAAGGGCACCTCGTCAAAGAGGTGGACGCACTGGGCGGCGCGATGGCCGAGGCGACTGACGAAGCGGGCATCCAGTTCCGCATTCTCAACGCCAGCAAAGGCCCTGCGGTGCGCGCCACCCGGGCGCAGGCCGACCGCCAGCTCTACAAGCGCGCCATACGCGGACGGCTGGAAGACCAGCCTAATCTGTGGTTGTTCCAGCAGGCGGCCGATGATTTGCTGGTGGAATCGACCGGCCAGGGCGAGCGGGTTACGGCCGTGGTCACGCAGACGGGCATCCGCTTTCGCACGCGCACCGTGGTGCTGACCGCTGGGACGTTTCTGGACGGGAAAATTCACATCGGACTCGACCAATACGCCGCCGGGCGCGCGGGCGATCCGCCCTCGCTGCGTTTGTCTGCCCGGCTGAAGGCACTCGCGCTGCCGCAGGGGCGGCTCAAGACCGGTACGCCGGCGCGCATCGACGGCCGCACCATCGACTTTTCCAGGCTGATCGAGCAGCCGGGCGACCTCAACCCCATGCCGGTGTTCAGCTTTCTCGGCTCTGCTGATCAACACCCCGCACAGGTCGCTTGCTGGATTACCCATACCACCGAACAGACGCACGACATCATTCGCGCCGGGCTCGATCGCAGCCCGATGTTCACCGGAGTGATCGAGGGCGTGGGCCCGCGCTATTGCCCGAGTATCGAGGACAAGATTCACCGCTTCGCCGACAAGTCCTCGCACCAGATTTTTCTCGAACCCGAGGGGCTGCAGACCAACGAGTTTTACCCCAATGGCATTTCCACCAGCCTGCCCTTCGATGTGCAGATTGCCATGGTGCACTCGATACCGGGGTTGGAAAACGCGCATCTGCTGCGTCCCGGCTATGCCATCGAATATGACTACTTCGATCCCATGGCACTGAAAACCTCGCTGGAGACCAAGGCCATCGACGGCCTGTTTTTCGCGGGACAGATCAACGGCACCACGGGTTATGAAGAAGCGGCAGCGCAGGGCTTGCTGGCGGGCATCAACGCCGCGTTGCAGGTACAGGGCCGCGAGGCGTGGTGTCCGCGGCGCGATCAGGCTTATCTCGGCGTGCTGGTTGATGATCTGGTGACCAAGGGGGTGAGCGAGCCCTACCGCATGTTCACCAGCCGCGCCGAATACCGGCTCAGTCTGCGCGAAGACAATGCCGATCTGCGCCTGACCGAGATCGGCCGCGAACTCGGCGTGGTGAACGACGCCCGTTGGGATGCGTTCTGCCGCAAGCGCGATGCCATCGAGCGCGAAATCCAGCGGCTGCGCTCCACCTGGGTCACACCGCAAACCCTGCCGCCCGAACAGGCTGAAGCGCTGCTGGGCAAATCCATCGAACGCGAATATAACCTCGCTGACTTGCTGCGTCGCCCCGAACTGCGTTACGACACCCTGGCCACATTCCCTCACCCTGCCTTCGCCCCGGAATTCCCGCTGGGCGAGACTGAGAGGGAGCAGGTTGAGATCCACCTCAAATACGCCGGCTACATTGAACGCCAGCAAGACGAAGTCGAGCGCGCTGCGCAGCAGGAATCGTTGCGCCTGCCTGCCGATCTCGACTACCGAGAAGTGTCGGGACTGTCCATCGAAGTGCAGCAAAAGCTCAACCAAGCCCGCCCCGAGACGCTCGGCCTGGCGTCGCGCCTGTCGGGCATGACCCCCGCTGCCGTTTCCTTACTGTTGATTCATTTGCGCAAAGGCGTCCTCAAACAGGCGCTCAAGTTGGAAAAGGATGCCCTCGCGTGAGTGCGATCACCCCCCGCACCGCTGGCGGCTTTTCCCTCGAAGACTTTTTGCACCAAACCCTGTCCGCGCTCCAACTCGACTTTACCGAGCGCCAGCGCCAGCAGTTGCTTGACTACACCGCCTTGCTGCAACGCTGGAACCGGGTGTTCAACCTTACCGCAGTGCGTGATCTCGAAGGCATGGCCCGGCTGCATTTGGCCGATTGCCTGGCCGCACTACCCGCCCTGCAGCGCCTAGGCCCCCGGCGCCTGTTGGACGTCGGCTCGGGCGGCGGCCTGCCCGGCATCGTGTTTGCCATCGGCCTGCCCGACACGGAAGTTCATCTGATCGATGCGGTGCAAAAGAAATGCGCCTTTCTACAGCAGACCAGCGGCAGTCTCCAACTCAGGCAGGTCAGCGTCCACCACGCGCGCGTCGAGGCTCTGGCCGATGTGCGCGATTTTAATTGCATCACAAGCCGCGCCTTCAGCGATCTGCCTATGCTCATTCAGAGCACCCGGCACCTGCTTGCCACCGACGGCCAGTGGTGCGCCATGAAAGGCCAAGCGCCTCAAGATGAAATCACGGCGTTGCCCGCGGATGTGGCCACGCTGATAGAACCCCTTCAGGTGCCCGGGCTCGATGCGCAGCGTTGCCTGGTGTGGCTGCGGCTGACGTCTAACCGCTGATTTCGCGGCCGAGCCATCGGCTCCGGCACAATACAGCCTCGGTTGAGCCAGAAGTCTGTTGGGCTCCTCACTCAGCACCGTTTCACGTGAAACATCCGTTTTCTGGAGAGTCGGCTTGGCGCAGATTTTTTGCATCGCAAACCAAAAAGGTGGCGTCGGCAAGACCACCACCAGTGTCAATCTGGCGGCCGCCCTGGCGAACATCGGCCAGCGCGTTTTGCTGGTCGATATGGACCCGCAGGGCAATGCCACCATGGGCTCGGGCGTGGACAAGCACGCCCTTGAGGCCTCGGTTTACGAAGTTCTGATCGGGCAGGCCGAGCTTGCCCAGGCCCGGCAACACAGCGCCAAAGCCGGGTATGACCTCATCGGCGCCAACCGCGAACTGGCCGGAGCCGAAGTCGAGTTGGTCAGCCTGCCGCAACGAGAGCGCCGACTCAAGACCGCGCTTGCCACCGTCGATGCCGACTACGACTTCATCCTCATCGACAGCCCTCCCGCCCTGGGCCTGCTCACCCTCAACGGCCTTTGCGCCGCGCACGGCGTCATCGTGCCAATGCAATGCGAATACTTCGCCCTCGAAGGGCTGTCCGATCTGGTCAACACCATCAAACAGGTGCACGCCAATCTCAACCGCGATCTGCGCATCATCGGCCTGCTGCGGGTGATGTTCGACCCGCGCATCACCTTGCAGCAACAGGTCAGCGAACAAATCAAAAACCACTTTGGCGACAAAGTGTTCAACACCGTCATTCCGCGCAATGTGCGCCTGGCCGAAGCGCCAAGTTACGGCTTGCCCGGCGTGGTGTTCGACCCAAGCAGCCGCGGCGCCAAAGCCTTCACCGAGTTTGCCCAGGAAATGGTTGACCGCCTGGCCGTGGCCGCATGACCTGCGTCTTGCTTCTCCCCGGCTGGCAAGGCTCGAGCGACGGGCACTGGCAGCGCCGCTGGGAAAGACTTTACGGCGACATTGTGGTGGAACAGGCCGACTGGGATTTTCCGCGCCGCGGCGACTGGATCACCCGGCTGGAAGACGTCATCCTCGCCCAGCCCGGCCCGGTCGCGCTCGTCGGCCATAGCCTGGGCTGCCATCTGATCGACGCCTGGTCGGCCAGCACGCGCCATGCCGACCGCGTCGTCTGCGCACTGCTGGTCGCGCCGCCCGATCTGCATAGCGATGAACTGCCCGCTGCCTTGCTCCCCTGGAGACATCCCCTGAGCCAAACGCCGCTGCCCTTCACCGCCACCCTCGCCGCCAGTACCGACGACCCCTATTGCCACTGGCAGGCCGCGCAACAGCTCGCCCAGCGCTGGGGAGCCCGCTGCGCAAACCTCGGCGCCTGCGGGCACGTCAACACCGCTTCCGGCCTGGGCGATTGGCCCCAAGGCCGTCAGCTGCTTGACGCGATGCTGCCGCCCAATCAGCGCCCTACCGCCCTTTCTTCTGCTTGATCACCCCGCTTGATCCGTCTCACGCTTATGGCAACCAAAAAACCCAAAGGACTCGGCCGCGGCCTCGACGTGCTGCTCGGCCCCTCCGTCGAACTCTCGGAAACCGACGCTGCCGCACTACGCGAACTGCGGCTGGACGATCTCGTGCCCGGCCGCTATCAGCCCCGTGCGCAGATGGACGAAGGCGCCCTCTACGAACTGGCGCAGAGCATCAAGGCCCAAGGCGTGATGCAGCCCGTGCTCGTTCGCGCCCTGCCCGATGGCCGCTATGAAATCATCGCCGGAGAACGCCGCACCCGCGCCGCCCGCCTTGCCGGGCTCGACAGCGTGCCCGCACTGGTGAAAGAGGCCGACGATCGCACCACCCTGGCCATGGCCCTGATCGAAAACCTCCAGCGCGAAGACCTCAATCCGCTGGAAGAAGCCCGCGGCATCGCCCGGCTGATCGAAGAATTCGGCCACACCCACGAGCAGGCCGGGCAAGCCGTCGGCCGCTCACGCACCGCCACCAGCAATCTGCTGCGCCTGCTGCAACTGACCGAGGCCGTGCAGACCATGCTGCTGGCGGGCGATCTCGACATGGGTCACGCCCGTGCGCTGCTGTCACTCGACAAGGCGCAGCAGGTTCAGGCCGCGCAGCAGATTCTGGCCAAACGCCTGAGCGTGCGCGAAGCCGAACGGCTGGTGGCCCGCACCCAGCAAGCGCAGAACCCGAGCACCACACCCAAAAAAGCCAAAGCCGCCAAAGATCAAGACTGGAAGCGGCTGGAAGAAGAACTGTCAGAGCGCTTCACCGCCCCGGTTGAAATTCGCAGCAAGGCGGGCCGCAAAGGCCAGCACAGCGGAGAAATCGCCATTCGATTTTCCTCGCTCGACGAGCTCGATGGGCTGCTCGCGCTGCTGCGCGGCGGGGATAGCGCTCTGGCGTAATTACTGCAACGCCGACGACGCCGTCGCAAAGCGGCAGGCCGAATGTGCATCGGCCCGCTCCACCTCGCAGCCCAGCGTCAGCCAGTACGCCGCCAGACGGCGGCAGACGATGCTGAGTTCGGCGCTGAGTTGAGGGTGTTGCTGCAAGGTTTGCAGATTGCGGCCGATTTTCTGCATGACCGCCAGATTGGGCTTGTCCGCGTAAAACGTCATCAACGCAAGGGTTCCGGCTAACAGCGGCTCGGCGGAATCGACTCGGGTTTTCAGGGTATCCGGCATAAAAATCGCATGGCTGGCTGATGTGCTGGAGGACTAGTCCACACAAGGCTGGCGAGCAAAGCTGCGAGAAATCAACTACTTGGTCAAAATCAACTTGTCCTGCCGCGTCAAACGCAGTTGGTAAGTCTGCCCCTGATGGCGAATCTGCACCACAGAGCCTTGCCGGAACAGTTCGCGCGAATGCAGGGTCAACCCCGCGTTCGCACCCGGCTCCCGCGTGGCGACTACGTTCGTAGCTCGCGGCAATTGCTTGCACAGCATCGGGTTCATCGTGACCACTCCATCGCCGCCCATGTCAGCAGCAGCACCATCAATAGACTGAGCCCAAGTTCTGCATATCCCATGATCGATCTCCCAGGTCAGGCTGGCCCGGATTCTGACCAACCGAGACGTGACGCTCTGCGCCATCGCCTTGGGGCTATCATATTGCGAATCATTCTTATTTGTATGAATACCTCATGATTCAGAGGGAAAAGCGAGGCATGGACTCAGCCGCAGTACAGCTCGGTACGATTACGGCCGCCCTGTTTGGCGCGATACATCGCCTGATCAGCCATCGACAGCACCCGGTCGATGCTCTGCACCGGCGCATCGCATCCCGCGATGCCCAGACTCAGGCTCAAGCGCACCACTCCAGCCGAGGTCTGAAACGGATGCGCCGCAACAAACTCGCGCACCCGTTCCGCCACCTCCAAGGCCTGTGACGCGCGCGTATGCGCGAGCAGAATGCAGAACTCCTCGCCGCCCATGCGAGCGAACACATCGCCCTCGCGCAAGAGCGACAGCACCACCTGGGCAAACTCCACCAGGATTTCGTCACCCACCGGGTGGCCATAGCGATCATTGATCTGCTTGAAATGGTCGAGATCGATCAGCATGATGCAAGGCCCGGCCCCCTCTGCGGGCCTCGTTCGCATGGCGTGTTCGACCATGGCGAAAAATCCGCGCCGGTTCTGCAGCCCGGTCAACGGGTCGGTGTGGGCCAGCGCGCGCAACTGCTGTTCAAGGTGTTTCTGCGCTGAAATTTCCACCATGCCCGTGACGATGCAGTCCTCTCCTGCAAAGCGCAGCGGGCGCATGGACAAGAGCGCGTCCACACCCTGCCCTTCGACTGTCTTCAGCCGCACTTCGGCCTGACGCACCGCGCCTTCGGCTTGCAGACGCTCGAGCAACTGCAGGCGCTGCGACGGATTTTCGTAAAAGTCGGTCGTGAACAAGTCGCCGCGTGAGAGATCATGCGGGTCGAACAGCACTTTCGCCGCCGCGTTGTAACGCAACACCCGGGAATCGGCCACACGCACCAGAACCAGGGGCATCGGCGAGGCGTCGAACAGGCGTTCGAGGTTTTCCTCGCTTTGCTCGGCGCGCTGGCGCGCCTGCTGGGCGGCCTGCGCCTCCTGTTCGAGCCGGCGTCGGTCCAGCCAGGCCAGCCGCATACCCCGGCTGAGCGAGACCGCAATCTGCCATCCGGCCACATTGGCAAAGCCGAACAGCACAACCGCGATACTGACGTATTTGGCGTCAAAATGCAGCGAAGTCCAGACAACGAGCGCAAACAGTACGGTAAAAGCTACTCCCACCCACATTGCCTCGCGTCGCATCACGGGCACGTAGGCATAGCCGGCAAAGATCAGCGCCAGCGCGGTGATCGAGTGATAGTCTGCGCTGCCGCCATAGGCCAACACCACCAGCAGGAACAGCACCATGATGCTCAGCTCGAAGCCGAGCAGCGCCGTCGCCACACGGCGCACATCCGGCACCTGCTTGGCCCGCCCCACCCGCGCCAGCCAGAGACCCCAAACAAGAACGCCAAACCGCGCAGCCAACAAGCTCCAGTACACCGCCGTTGGGCCGAGCACGGAAAGGTCGGTAAAGGTGGCGGAGAGAAAGGCCAAGGAGCCGTAAAGCCCGATCTGCCGCACCCGGTGGCCGATCACGCCCCATTCCGCGCGAATGAATATCTCGTCTTGCCGGCGGTCAGAGAAAAGCCCATCCCTCCCGATGTGCCAGGAAGGATCCGCTTCACCAGGGGGCGCAACCGCATTCAAAGAGTCGGACATGGAGAAATCGGCACATCAACAAAACTCGCATCGTATTGCCCAGACTACGCTTCGCAAAACTCGCCCTCCAAACGGAAGCGAAATAGTTCACAAAACCGGCCTGAGTCGAAGTCAACCGTCATCGAGACCCTCCTAAGATGCCGCGACCAGCAGAAAATTCGTCTCTGCCACACCCGACTTCCTCTTTCTGCATGTCAACCACACTCTTGAGCCATCACCCAGACGCCGAAGCAACGCCCAGAGCCTGCGACGAGGGCTGGCCCTTGAGCCAAACCCAGCAAGACATTCTGCTGCGCCAGGAGTTGCTCGGCAGCGCCATCTACAACATCGGCCTGACTGTGAGCATCGACGGCGAGCTCGATGTGCTCGTGTTGCAGCGCGCCATTCAGGAAGTCGCCGCCTCCGAACCCATGCTGCACGCCCGCGTGGTCGAGACAACAGAAGGCCCGCGCTGGCAGATCGCTCCGGCGCAGTCCTGGCGAATGCCCTACACCGACTTTTTCGCCGAGACCCACAACCCCGCCCGCGCTGCCCGGCTCGCCGCGCAAGCCATCGAGGCGATCAAAACCGAACCCACGCCCCCGCACGGCCCCATCCTCTGGAAATCTGCCCTGTATCGCACCGCCGCGCAGCGCTACGCTTGGCTGCTGTGCTTCAACCATCTTCTGGTCGATGGCTATGGCGTCATGCGGGTCGGCCAGCGCATCACTCAACGCTACAACGAGCTGCTGGGCAATCCCCTGAGCGCCCCGCCGCAGCCCGGGCCCGACTACGCACGGTTCCTCGAAAGAGAACAGGCCTACCTACAGTCCGTCCGCTTCGAGCGAGACCATTCCTTCTGGCAGCACCGCATCACAAGCGCCCAGTCGCTGGGAGCCGTCTCAGCCCCCGACCTGCAAAAGCCACCCGAACCGCTGGTGCATCAGTGGCGCGTCCGCCCATCGATCTGGACGCACTATCTGCAACAGGCGGCCGAACATGGCCTGACCCCGGCGCAGGGCGCCCACTTTTTTCTGGCCAGCTACATCGCGCGCGTGACCGGGCAGGCCGATGTGCTCATCGGCATACCGCTGCACAACCGCAAGGACGCCCTCGACAAACAGACCATCGGCCTGTTTGCCAACACCCTGCCCCTGCGACTCGACACCGCCGAAGACGACCGCCTGCCCAGCCTCCTGCGCGCGCTGGCCGAAGACACCCGGCAGATCCTGCGCCATCAGCAATATCCGCTCGACCGCGCCCTGGCGCGACAGCCGCCCCGGCAGGGCATAGCCGGCATGCACTTCGACCTGATGGTGTCGTTCGAAGACTTCGATCCGCACGCCACTCTGGGGGACGCCCGCCTGTCCTTTGCCCCCTTCAGCGGGCAACCCGGGTTTGCCCCGATCGCTGCCTATGTGCGCCAATACGGCGACTCCGAAAATCTGCCCATCGATCTGGTGATCGACCCCCGCGCCCCTGCCGCGCTGCGGCATACTGAATTTCTCAGCGCCCGTCTCGATCAGCACCTGGCCGAACTCATCGCCCATCCGCAACACCGTCTGCGCGATCTCAACCTGCTGTGCGCCCAGGAGCGCGCCGCACTGGCCGCGTTGAACCACACCGCCCAGCCCCGCCCGGCGCCGCAGTGCATGCACCTGCTCGTCGCCGAGCAAGCGCGCGCCACGCCGCGGGCCGTTGCGGTGCGCTTCGGCGACACCCAGCTGAGCTACGCCGATCTGGAACAGGCGGCCAACCGGCTGGCGCACACCCTGCGCGGTCTGGGGGTGCAACGCGACGTGCTCGTTCCCGTCATCATGGAACGCCGCGCCGAACTCGTCGTGGCCCTGCTCGCCGTACTCAAGGCCGGTGGCGCCTACGTTCCGCTGGACGCCGACCTACCTCCCGAACGCCTGCAGCGCATCCTGCACGACACCCAGCCCCGCGTCGTGCTCGCGCAGCTGTCGCTGCACGCTGCCGTCCGCGCGGCCGCCGCTTCGCAAGGAAACGCCGGGCCGCCCCAAGTTTTCTTGACCCCCTCGGGGGGCGGGCTGGGCGTAGCCCGGCCCTGGGGGCGCTCAAACCCGCCGCAACTTCTCGATGTCGATCTGACGCCGCCCCACGGCGACGTTGACGCCCCGATCACCGACAGCACGCCCGACGACCTCGCCCTGGTCATCTTCACCTCGGGCTCCACCGGGCAACCCAAGGGCGTGATGATTTCGCACCGCGCCCTGTGCAACCACAAGCTGTGGAATGCCCGCGTGCTCCAGTTCGGCCCGCACGACCGGCTGCTGCAAAAATCCTCGCTGAGTTTCGACGCGTCGATCTCCGAATTTTTCATGCCCCTGATCTGCGGCGCGGCAGTTCACCTCGCCCCGCCCGGCCTGCAGCGCGATCTGCCCGCCCTGTTGCAAACCGTGCGCGAACAGGGCATCACCCACCTCACCCTGGCGCCCTCCACCGCGCGGGTGCTGGTGGATGACCCCCAGCTGCCCGCCTGCACCAGCCTGCGCTACGTCCAATTCGGCGGCGAGCCGCTGGACGCAGCCCTCGCCGCGCGCTTTCAGTCGCTGTTGCCGCAGGCCACCCTGCTCAACTACTACGGCCCGAGTGAAACCACCGAAGACAGCACGCTCTACGTCGTGGACGGCCCCATCACCCAGACGCGCGGCAACCTGCCCGTCGGGCGACCGATCGACAACACCCGCGTCTACGTGCTCGATGCACAGTTGCGGCAAATACCCTTTGATGTCACCGGCGAAATCTGCATCGCCGGTCTGGGCGTGGCGCGGGGCTACCTCGGCCAGCCCGAACTCACCGCCGAGCGCTTTCTGCCCGACCCCTTCTGCCCCGGCGAACGCATGTACCGCACCGGCGATCTGGGCTACTGGTCTGCCGACGGCCAACTGCACCTCGTCGGCCGCAATGACGAGCAGATCAAGATTCGCGGTTTTCGCAT